>JAFGEX010000072.1 GCA_016931355.1 bacterium | reverse complement strand
GCCGCTGTTTTCATCGATCTGGAGGACGGCCGGTACATGAAGCATGTTGCCCCGAACCTGCCGGGTTCCATGCTCCTGTTCAATCTGGTCGGCGTCAATGATTTACCGGATGAGGCGGACGGGAGTGTGGGCCTGAAAATTCTGGATCCGGACGGCCGTATCGTTTTTTCCAAAACTGAAACCATCCGTATCCCTGTTTTCGGAAAAACCGTGATCCCGAAATCGCTCAGGCTGCCGGATAAAAGCGGGGGATATCTTTTGATCTCCGAATTTCGATCTCCGGCGAATCCAGGGTCTGAGGCGGTACTCAGCAGGAGGTATCTCAAGGTCGGAGAATGCCCGGAATACCGGTTTTTTGAATGGATTCCGGATCCGCTTCATTAAGCGTATCCCAGGAGGACGGACATGAAATGGGAATATCAGACCGTCAACAAAAAGAAGGCGAAGGCATTCAGGATTAAATGGATGAAGACATACATTGCTGTCGCCGTTTTCCTTGCAGCCGTGGCTGGGACTGCGGTTGGACCGGAAAAGGGAGTGTCTCTGGACGGAGATTGGCAGTTTGCAGTGGACAGCCTGAACGCAGGCGTTGCCGGATCCTGGTTCGAACCGGAGCATGACAGGTCCGGCTGGCGCACGGTACGCGTCCCGCACACCTGGCAGACGGACGACGGCCTGGAGGATTACATGGGCGCCGCCTGGTATCACCGGGCTCTCAAAATCGAACCGCGGTTTCCGGGGCAAATCATGAAACTGGAATTCGGGGCGATTTACAGGGATGCTGTGATCTGGGTCGAAGGGAAGCAGGCCGGAATCCATACAGGCAGCGGATGGACTCCTTTCAGCATCATTCTGAAAGACGTGCCGTATGATCAGGAAACGATACACATTGCGGTTCGTGTGGACAACCGCCACAGCCCGGAGGCCCTGCCGTACATGGACTCCTTCGATTGGGCTGCGGACGGCGGCATGATACGGAGCGCCAGGCTGAGGATACTGCCGGTCAGTCATTTGTCCGATGTGCTGGTGGACGCCGTACCTTCTGAAGATTTCCGGTCCGGTTCCGTGCAGGCAAGGATTCGCGTGGAATCCCCAGGCGAAGGGCGGCAGTTGCAAGCGTCCATTTTTGATCCTTCAGGCAATCTCGTATTGAAAATGGTGCAGCCCTGCGCCGCCTCGATGCAGGATTATGAGATGAAGGACTGGATCGAGGGTGTCAGACTCTGGCATTTTGACCGCCCTGTGCTTTACTCAATGAGGGTGCGTTTGTTTGAAAACGGCGCGGTTCTTCACGAGACGGAAACGCCGTTCGGTTTTCGAAGGGTGGAGATGAGGGACGGGCGGTACGTGCTGAACGGCGAACCCATGAGGCTCATGGGCGTGGAATGGATGCCGGGATCCGATCCCCGTTACGGGATGGCCGAATCCGCTGAGTACAGCCGTGTTGTCCTCCGCGACATGAAGGCGCTCAACTGCATCATCACCCGTTTCCATTGGCAGCAGGATGCCGCTGTGCTGGATTTCTGCGACCGGGAGGGCATGCTCGTCCAGGAGGAGATCCCCGCATGGGGGGGATTCCGGGCTCTCGATGAATTGAAGGATGTACAGGGCCGCCAGATGGAAGAAATGATCAGGCCCCATTACAACCATCCTTCCATCTACTGCTGGGGCTTGTGCAACGAAATCCTGAGCGATGAGCCGGCCGGGCATGCATTCGTGCGCCGGGGCATGGACATGGCCCGCAGCCTGGATCCGGGGAGATTACTGACTTTCGCATCCAACAGGGCGCACACGGCGCTGGAAAATGATGCATCCGGCCTCGTTGATTTCATCTCGTGGAACGATTATTTTGAATCCTGGTACGGAGGAACTCTGGCGGACTTGGGGATAGCCCTGGAAAACATGACTTCGGCATTCCCCTCCAAATCCATTGTGATATCCGAGTACGGATTGTGCGAATGCGCGCCCGGCAATCCATCCGGAGACGAGCGCCGAATTGAGATCCTGCAGACGCACACGGATACCTACCGGCTTCATCCGGTTGTCGCAGGCGCCGTTTTTTTCGACTACAACGATTACAGGACCCATATCGGCGATAAATGCGGGGGTGCGTTCAAACAGCGGGTGCACGGGGTTACCGACCTTCTCGGCGGCCGCAAATTATCGTGGGAAATGCTGCGGAGGGAGATGTCTCCGGTCCGGTCTTTGCGGATCGAGGCTCCGTTCGGGGAGGACAGCATCCGTGTGCCTGTCCGGCTCGAGACGCGTTCGCTGGAAAGGGACATGCCCGCTTATACGCTTAGAAATTATGTTTTAATCTGGACGGTGTACAACAGCCTGGAACAGCCCGTGCAGGCCGGGAAACTGGCGCTGCCCGACCTGCCGCCGGGGAGCCGCTTCGAAAGGGAATTGTCTTTTGCCGCGCCCCTGGAAATCAGAAGAATACGTGCGGAAATATTTCGCCCCACAGGTTATCCGGTGCTGGATGCAGTGTGGGACGGTTCGGAATGATTGAAGCAACCCGGCAGCCGGGCGCAGAAGAATCTTCAATTTGCAGGGGAAACGACAATGGAATTCGTTCGCTACTCCGGGTCAAAGCCCGGGGCAGGCCCAACGGCAAGCTCCGGAGTAAGCGGGCGCTGACATATTGAAGCTCCCCGGCAGCGAGCTGCCGGGGAGTGTTCGATCTGCAGGGAAAAATTTGTTTGGATTCGGTTGCTTATTCCGCAGCAAGCCTAAAGGGGGATGCGCCCGCTGCCGGATGCAAGCATAATTTTACTTGCATAAGTTCGTCGCAATTCCGAATTTGCCACCAGAGGGCTAACCATACCGGATCAGCCGGCCATGCATCCATTGATTCTCTTCATCGATCTGGACGAATGGTACCATTGCAGATGGGCGACCGGCTCCGCTGATTCACGCTGGGCCGATCTGCAGGCCTGTTTCAGGGAGCAGTACAGGTCCGGAAGGCCTGGGGGAGATATCGAAAAACCGACCCTGCAAATTCTGGATGTCCTGAATCGGGCGGGGATACACGCGACGTTCTTTGTGCTGGGTGAAATAGCAGAATGGTACCCGGGGCTTTTGCGCAGCATTGCCGGATATGGGCATGAAATCGCGTGCCACGGCATGCATCATACGGATATGACGCGGTTGTCCAGGGAGCAATTTTCAACGGACCTGAAAAAAGCCAGGCGTATTTTGGAAAGCGAATCCCGTAATCCTATTATCGGTTTCCGGGCGCCCAATCTGGTCATTGCACCCTATCTCCACGAAGTCCTGGCAGAACAGGGTTTTACGTACGACAGTTCGGTCTGTCCATCCAGAAAGCTTTTCGGCAAATTCGGAAATCAATCAGGGTCGCCTGTGAATCCGTACAGGACTTCGAGATGTTCTTTGCTCAAAAGGGGTGATTCGGACATTGTCGAGATACCGGTTCCCGTGTTTCCGTTTCTGAGGCTGCCGGGTGCGGTTTCCATTTCCACCCGGATGTTCGGATGGCCGTGGACGCGCATCACCCTGGATCACGCTTTGAAAACAGGGGCTGCATCCTATTATACGCATCCCTACGAATTCGGCGGGACTCCGCTTTTGAATCGCATGACCCTCTATGAAAGGTTTTTTCTCAGGAGAACAGGCAGGTACATGTTCGGTACGCTGCAAAGAATCATCCGGTCTTATGGAGGCAGGATCTGCACGGCAGCCGGATATGTTTCATCCCATTTCAAAGGATGACGGATTGACAGGGGAAAAGCAGTCCGGGGATACCGGCAGGTATTTCGATCTCTGGGCCCGCGATTACAACCAGGCATTCCAGGAGACCGGAACAAAAGGCAACCGCCTGCAGCAGGCGGTCAACACCCTTTTCAGAAGGAAGACATTCCGCCTTCGGATGCAGCAGCTCGCTGAAATCCTGCACGGGATGGATCTGAAGGACAAGGATGTCCTGGATGTGGGATGCGGTTCCGGACAGGTTTCTTTCCTGGTCGCCGGGCAATGCCGTTCCGTACTCGGGCTGGATATTTCGGAGAACATGATACGGATATGCCGGGAAAACCTGGAAAAACTCGGAATTCCGGGAAACGTCCAATTCAGGGTCAGCGATTGTTTCAACGATCCGTTGCCATCCGCGGATGTGGTTTTATGCATCGCGGTCATCGAATATTACCGGGACATGCCCGGATTCATCCGGAAGCTCTGCGTTTCAGCAAGGGAGACCCTGATCCTCTGCGATGCGAAGCGGATCTGGTGGCGGACCTGGCTTCGGAAAGCCCTGTCCTTAGCCAGGGGATTTCAGGTTTTTTATCATGACGCCGGGCGGATCAAGGAAGAAGCGGCGAAGGTGGGCATGCGATGCGAGAGAGACGAAGCCCTTCACTCGTTCCGCACCTTTGTGTTCAGGAGGGATGCATGATGCTCCCAGAAGCCTGCCCGCGATTGATCGCGCGCGGAGAGCGCTCTCGGACGGATAAAATCGGTAAATTTTATATCGCTCAAACAACTGGAAAGGACCTGCCATGAAAAAGCCGCACAATATCACCCTGCTCGGAACCGGCCTGATCGGGCGATTTTATACCATGACCCTGCACAGCCAGCGAAGCAAGGATCATGTGCACACGGTTTGCGGGATCCCGGAGGAGTCTGCAAAGGCCTTTGCAAAGGAATTTGACATCCCCAACTGGACCACGGACATGGAAAAGGCGATCAACAATCCTGAAACCGACCTGGTGATCATCGGCATACCCAATGACCTGCACGAAAAGGCCGTGCATCTCGCGGCCAGGGCGGGCAAGGCTGTTCTGTGCACCAAGCCGCTTGGCAGAAGCGCAAAGGAGGCCAAGTCCATGCTCGACGCGGTGGAAAAGGCCGGTGTGTTCGCAGGATACCTGGAAGACCTCTGTTATACTCCGAAAACCTTGAAATCCCTCAAGTCCATTCAGAACGGCTCTGTGGGCCAGGTGCTGTGGGCCAGGTCGCGCGAGACGCATCCGGGGCCGCACAGCGCATGGTTCTGGGATCTGAAAAAGGCGGGCGGAGGCGCGATCGTGGACCTCGGCTGCCACTGCATCGAGATCATACGCAATTTCATCGGAAAGGACATCAGGCCCGTGGAAGTGCTGTGCACTTCGGACACCCTGGTGCATCCCATCGAGGCCGAGGATTCGGGGATCGGCCTGATCCGCTTTGCGAACAGGGCCATCGGCCAGTTCGAGGTGAGCTGGACTTTCCGCGGCGGCATGGACCTCAGGGACGAAGTCGCGGGAACAGAAGGCACCATCTGGCTCAACCATTTCCTGCGCACGGGTTTCGAGATGTTCACTGCAGCGGGACAGGGCGGGTATGTAGCGGAAAAGTCGGAAACGGAAGCCGGCTGGCTTTTCCCGGTTGGAGACGAGGTGGTCGAGCTCGGATACGTGGACATGTTCACGGACATGTTCGAATCCCTGGAAAAGGGAAAGAAGCCCATGGAAACCTTTTACGACGGGTATGTGGTGAACGCGATCATAGACGCCTGCTACAAATCCGCGAAGACCAAAAAATGGGAGCCGGTCGATCTTTTTGAATGGAGGGGGAAAAAGGAGGTGGAGGAGATCTCCGGCCTGAAACCGTATGATAAAGAGCATTTTCTGATCAAGAAGGAAAGGATGCCGGAAGGCAAGGTCAAGATCATTCTCAAGAACATCAAGACAGGGGAGATTTCGCAGAAGATCGAATAGGCCCTCTTCCCGGCCCTCTCTCAAAACAGGAAAGGGAGCGATGCAGGGATTCGATTTGCAGGCTCACACCTGCCCTCTCCCGAATATCCCTGTATCTGACCCTCTCCCGAGGCGGGAGAGGGAGCGAGGCGCTGAATACAATTAACAGGAGTTCATCATGAATCCCCTTGATCCAAAAGAGGCAGATCGAAAATCATTGGACCGCCGGCATTTTATGACAGGAACGGCGGCGGTGCTGGGCTCTTTCATGATCTTAAAGCCGGGAACAGTCCGGGGAACAGCCGCAAATTCTAAAGTCACGATCGGCTTCATCGGTTGCGGAGGCAGGGGGACCTGGATAGCGGATCTGTTTCAGAGGCATGGCGGGTATGAAATCGCGGGAGCCGCGGATTATTTTCAGGACCAGGCGGATGCATTCGGGGACAAATTCGGGATCCCGGTTTCCAGGCGTTACACGGGACTGTCCTGCTACAAGCGCCTGATCGACAGCGGTGTGGATGCGATAGCAATCGAAAGCCCGCCTTATTTCCATCCGGAGCAGGCCGCAGCTGGAGTCGAGGCAGGCAAGCATGTCTATCTCGCCAAACCGATTGCCGTTGATGTGCCCGGCTGCAAATCGGTGGAAGAAAGCGGCAGGATGGCGACAGCCGGGAAGCGTTGTTTTCTGGTCGATTTCCAGACGCGTGCGAACAGCCTTTTCATTGAGGCGGTCAACCGCGTGCATGCGGGTGCGATAGGGGATATTGCGTTCGGGGAAGCGACCTATCATGCGGATGTACCGTTCGCCCATATGGCTAAATATCTTGAAAACACACCTGTCTCTCCTGAGAACAGGCTGCGGGCCTGGGGCGTGGATCGCGTCCTTTCAGGGGACATCATCACGGAACAGAACATACACACCCTCGACGTGGCGAGCTGGATCATGAATACGCCGCCGGTATACGCCATGGGGACTGGCGGCCGCAAGGTACGCCCCTACGGCGACATCAATGATCATTTCGTCGTGTTTTACCAGTATCCTGACAATGTGGGGATTTCCTTTTCATCCAGGCAATTCGCAGGCCATGACACCACGCCGGAGGGCATCCGGAACAGGATGTTCGGCTCGAAAGGCGTTCTGGAAACGGAGTACGGGGGCCAGGTGCTCATACGCGGGGCAAATTTCTTCCGCGGAGGGAGGACTTCCAATATATACGAGGAAGGCGCGGTGAACAACATCGCGGCGTTTCATAACGCCATACAGAAGGGCGATTATTCGAATCCTACAGTGGCTCCCAGCGTAGAAAGCAATCTGGTCACTCTGCTGGGCAGGACCTCAGCCTACGAGGGGAGGCAGGTCTATTGGCATCAATTGATCAACGATACTGAAAAACTGGAATTCTGCACCCAGGGTTTGAAGGATTGATCCCCGCCCTTTTCTGGACAGGGCCTGTGGATTTTTCATTTCCGGGGAGGCAATGATGAAGCACGGATTATTTTCAAGGATCTCTACGGCGGCAGGCGCAGTCCTTTTAATCATGTCCTGTTCTGCTGCCAGGCGGCAGGCGGCGCAGATCAAATTCGGCGCATGCGACTGGACGCTGGGGATGACCGGAGATCCGGCTGTTTTTGCGTTTGCCAGGGATATCGGACTGGACGGCGTGCAGTTCAGCATCGTGGTGCAGGGCGACTCTCTGCCGCTTGGGAATCCGGCACTTCAAAAGGTTGTTCTGGATGCTTCCGGCGAAACAGGGGTGGAAATCGCATCGTTCGCCGTCGGGCAGTTGAACGATATCCCCTATAAAAGTGACCCGGCTGCTGAGCGATATCTGTCCGAGAGTGTAGATATTGCCGGGGCGATGGGCATCCCGGTCATTCTGGTGCCGTTTTTCGGCAAAGGCGATCTCGTCAATGACACGGACGGGAAAGAGGAAGTGATCCGAAGATTAAAGCGGCTCGCTCCGAAGGCGGAAAAGGCAGGGGTGGTCCTGGCGCTGGAATCCTGGCTTTCGGCAGAAGATCATATGAAGATCATGGATGCGGTAGGCTCCCCTGCCGTGAAGGTTTATTATGATGTGGCCAATTCACAAAAAATGGGATGGGATATTTTGAAGGAGATCCGGGCTCTGGGTCCAGGGATCGTGCAAATGCACGCCAAAGACTATCAGGATCTCTACGGAAAGGGCTCTATCGACTTCCCCGCTGTGCGGAAAGCGATGGAGGACATCGGATATGCCGGATGGTTCGTGATGGAAGGCACCCAAATGCCGCTGGGCATTGAGAAAAGCATGAAGGCGGATTTGGATTATCTGAAATCCATTTTCTGAAGGACCAAGGAGGGTTCGGTCATGGGCAGGCTGGTTGATGAAATCAGGAAAGGCAGGGTTCTCGTATCCGACGGCGCGTGGGGCACGTTTCTGCACGCCAAAGGATTGAAACCGGGGGAATGCCCGGAAGAATGGAATCTGACGCATCGCCAGGACGTGTTCGAAATCGCGCGGAGTTATATGGATGCCGGCTCGGACATGATCGAAACCAACAGCTTCGGAGCCAGCAGGATAAAACTCCGGCATTATGGATTGGACCGGAAGGTGGTGGAAATCAACAGAACGGCGGCTCAAATATCCCGCGAAGCTGCAGGAAACGACCGTATCGTTCTGGGATCCATCGGACCGACGGGCAAATTCATTATTACGGGCGATGTGAACGAGGACGAACTGTACGATGTTTTCCGAGAACAGGCGGTTGCCCTTGAACATGGCGGCGCGGACGCGGCCTGCATCGAGACCCTGTCCGCGCTGGACGAGGCGATTTGCGCCTTGCGCGCCGTGAGGGAGAACACGGATCTCGACGTGGCCTGCACGTTCACCTTCGACAGGACCGCAGACGGCTCTTATAAAACCATGATGGGCGTCTCTCCGGTGGAAATGGCTGTGAAGCTTGTCGAGGCGGGAGCGGACGTGATCGGCACGAATTGCGGGAACGGCATGGCCGGCATGATCGATATTGTCAGGGAAATCCGGAAGGCGGACAAAAAAACACCTGTGCTGGTTCATGCGAATGCGGGCAAACCATCGGTCGTGTTCGGTCAGACCGTTTTCCCCGAAACGCCTGCGGATATGGCAGGGCTCACACCGGCGCTGATCAAAGCAGGTGCCGACATCATAGGCGGATGCTGCGGCACTACGCCCGCGCATATCCGGGCCATTGCGGATGCCGTGCTGCAGCAGTAGGATCAGCCCGAAAAGGGAATGCGCTCGCTGTCAGGTTCAACCGGAATAAAAGCAATGGAGAGAAACATGAACGGATCATGGAGTCTGCTCGCGGCTGGATTCTTTCTCTGCATCGGATGCACGGCTGCAAAAGCCCCCAGGGGAACCCTGCCTGAATCCGGGCAAGAAGTTCGCGTTTTTTCGACTGAGAAGGCGAATGATGACAGGCTTGCTGAAAAGCAGCCGGCTGTTTTCGAGGAAATTCCGGCAGACGCCTTTGCCGACAACCGCATCATAGCCGTCCAGGTTGATCCTTCGATGCGCTTCCAGACGATCGAAGGATTCGGGGGCGCTTTCACGGAAGCGGCTGCAGTGACCCTGTACAAGCTGAGCCCCGGGAAGCGGGAAAGGATCATCAAGGCCTATTTCGATCCTGAAGAAGGCATCGGATACACGGTATGCAGGTCCCACATCAACAGCTGCGATTTCTCGACAGGCAATTACGCATATGACGAGACGCCCGGCGACTTTGAACTGAAACATTTTTCAATTGAACGGGACAGGCAGGCGCTCATCCCCATGATCAGGGAGGCCATGCGCACGGCCGGCGCACCGATCAAGCTTTTCATGTCTCCCTGGAGCCCGCCTGCCTGGATGAAGACGAACGGACAGATGAACCGCGGCGGGAAGCTCAAACCGGAGTGCCGGGAGGCCTGGGCCAGGTATTTCTGCAAGTCCATAAAGGAATACGGCAAGGAAGGCATACCGGTTTGGGGCCTCACGGTTCAGAACGAACCGGAGGCGACGCAAACCTGGGACTCCTGCGTTTACACGCCCGAGGAGACGAGGGATTTTGTGAGGGATTATCTGGGTCCCGCCCTGGAGAAGGCAGGACTCGGTTACGTGAAAGTCATTGTGTATGATCACAACCGCAACCGGATGTACGAATGGGCCAAGACCATACTCGACGACAGGCAGGCTGCGCGCTTCGTCTGGGGCGTCGGGTTCCACTGGTACGCAGGGGACAATTTCGACAATGTACGGCTCGTGCACGATGCCTATCCGGACAAGAGCCTGATCTTCACGGAAGGCTGCAATTACCCGTTTGATTTCGACAACCTTTCGGATTGGACTGCAGGCGAGAATTACGGCAAGTCCATGGTCCATGACCTGAACCGATGGACCGTGGCATGGGTGGATTGGAACATGCTGCTCGACGAGACGGGGGGGCCGAATCACGTGAAGAATTTCTGCCTGGCGCCTGTCCATGCGGATACGCGCAACGACAGCCTGCATTTCATGAATTCGTTTTATTACATCGGCCATTTTTCGAAATTCATCAAACCGGGCGCAGTGCGGATCGCCTGCGCATCAGCAGTGGACGCGCTCGAAACGACGGCATTTGAGAATCCGGATGGGACCAGGGCACTGGTGGTTCTGAACCGCACGGAAAACGCGGTCCCGTTTGCAATCCGGTGCGGATCCCCGGCTGCGCGCACGGAAAGCCCGGCCCGTTCCATCCGCACGTTTGTATTTTAATGACGGAGCGGGGCCGTATTTCACGAAACGATTCTGTCCCCGAAGAGGAGGGGTGAACCATGCGTTTAAGCCTTCCGGCATTGGTGATGGCTGCTCTGTTGCTTCAGGGCTTGAAGGCCGCGGAGATCACGGACATCGATTTTCCCGCTGATCCGGCCGGCCTGTATGAGAAATTCGAAATCCGTTTTCAGGTTGCGGCAACGTATGCCAATCCGTATGACTCTGCGGAAGTTTCGGTGCAGGCCGTGTTTGAGTCCCCTTCGGGGAAGATTATGACCGTGCCCGGTTTCTGGTTTCAGGATTTCAGGCGTTCCCTTGTGGACGGCACGGAAAAACTGGCGATGCAGGGATCTCCGGAATGGCGTATCCGGTTCGCGGCAAAGGAGGTCGGGACGCATCATTTTTATCTCGAATGCCGTGACCGTTCGGGATATGTCCGTTCCGAAGATTTTTCGATGTCCGTCAAACCCTCGTCCAATCCCGGATTCATCCGGGTCCATCCGTCCGACGCCAGGCATCTGGCCTTCGACAACGGCAGGTTCTACCTGCCTATGGGGGAAAATGTCGGCTGGGCAGGCTGGGCCGGCACATACGATTACGACACCTGGATGGGGAACATGGCCAATGCTGGCGAAAACTGGATGCGGGTCTGGTGCACCCATTTCTACAATGGCCAGCTCCTGGAATGGGACGAGTCCCATCAAACCGGATGGTATCACGGCATAGGCCGCTACAGCCAGCAGGGCGCCTGGAAATGGGATTACCTTGTGGATCTTGCAGAAAAAACAGGGATTTACATTCAGATGGTGACGCAGCATCACGGGCAGTTTTCACAATCGACCAATCCGAACTGGGATGAAAATCCCTACAACACGGCGAACGGCGGATTCCTCGATTCAGGGGATGAATTTTTCTCCGATGAAACGGCCAGGCTCCTGTACAAACGAAAAATGCGCTATACAGTGGCCAGATGGGGATACAGCACCGCCTTGCTCGCCTGGGAGCTCTGGAATGAAGTTCAATATACGGATGATTACGACCGGAATTATCCGGTCGTGGCAGCATGGCATGGCGAGATGTCCGGGTACCTGCATACCATAGATCCCTGGGAGCATCTGGTCACCACAAGCGCCCGCGACGCGGACAGCCTGATCTGGTCCCTGCCTTCGCTGGATATGACCCAGAACCATTATTACGGCAACGGCATTGTGGAGGCGGTTCAGACCAGGCATCTGGACATGCTCGATTACGGCAAGCCGAACATTGTCGGCGAGTTCGGGGCGGACTGGCAGGGGCCCGGCGCGGATCCGTCCGGCATGGCCGTGCATCTCGGCATCTGGGCCGCTGCCATCACGGGTGGAGGGGCCATGCCCTGGTGGTGGGACAATCACATCGAACCCTACGACCTGTATTTTCACTGGAAGGTGCTGTCTGATTTCTGGAAGGACGAAGATCTGGGTTCAGGAGATTTTCATCCCGTACCGGCCGTATGCTCCGGAGGGCCCACAACCACGGGGAACGCGCGCAATCACCTGACCCGGGAGGAGCCTTCCGCTCAGACCACATTCACCATGCTCCCCGGGGGCTCCTTTCCCGGGATCGAAAATCTCTCCAGATATTTTCAGGGCTCGGACGGCGGCGGCGCGGACCGAGAGGCTGTTTTCCGGATGAATCTGGAGGCTCCGGTTATTTTCTGGATACATATCGGCGCTGTTCCGGATGTCAATCCCGGCACCCTGGAAGTGTACCTGGACGGAGCAACGGATCCGGTTTATACAGGCGCTGCGCGCAAGGGGAGATTCGTCAAAATCAGCATCCCTGCAGGCGAACATGCCTTGAGGATTTATAATTCAGGAACCGGCTGGTTCATGGTCGATTATATTGATCTGGCGGGCCTGGTCATATCCGCGGCACAGGCTTTTGCATTGAGCGACGGGCAAACAGCCTATGTCTGGATACGGGACAGCGAAGGCAAGGACATCGCTTCAGAGAGAAGGGCGCTGAACGGCGTAAGCCTGATCCTCACCGGCATGCAGCGGAAGGCCTATCATGCGGAACAGTGGGACACCTGGACAGGCGGCCGGGAAACACAGGGGCCTTTTCAGGCAGGCGATTCCCTCCTTCTGGGGCCGTTTGATATCGAGGGGGATGCGGCATTTAAAATCAGGCCTGCGGGCCAGGACAGTCTGGAGCCTCACGGGCGAGCGTCAGGACTGCGCGTTTATCCCAATCCGTGCAACGAGTGGATCGCGTTTTTTTATGACGACCCGGACGCGGAGGGCGCCAGCCTGGATCTGTTCGATTCACGCGGCAGAAAGACATTTTCAGCCGCTCTCGGGAAAAACGATGCGGGCGCCTTTTTCACGACGCTGAACACGGGCGCTTTGCCCGCCGGCCTTTATCTTTACCGCATCAAGACAGGTTCGAAAAGCGCAACCGGGAAAATTTTATGCATCCAATAACAAGCGTTTTGCGTATACAGGGAGATAAAAATTTTCAGTGAAGCTTCCCGACGCAAGCCGCGGGGAATGCGCTCGTTGTCAGATTCAACAAGGGGAGGAAAGGAATGAAGATTAAAAAGATGAGATGGGTTGGAATCGCGGTCATGACAAGCCTGGCTCTCTCTGTTTCCGGCCAGGACGCTCAGAAGGCGGTCGAAAAGCCTGTCCCCGCTGTTCAGGTCAGGGATGTAGCGCCGTTCATGTACGCAGCCCTGGAAATGACCGGCAGTTACGAACAGCACAGCCAGGCTTTCCAGGATCTGTACCAGAATGCGGGCGCACAGGGGGTGGCCATGGATCAGCCGCCTTTCGGACTCTATTTCAACAATCCGGAAAATACGCCGCAGGAACAGTTGAAATGGGATCTGGGCCTGCCCTGTTCCGAAGAGGCCAAATTGACACCCCCTCTGAAGCTGAAGAAGTGGGAATTCGACAAAATCGCGGTTCTGACCTACACCGGCAATTATGAAGCGGACGGGGCCCAGGCTCATCACGCCTTGTTTCAGTGGATCGGAGAAAACAAGTATGTCCCAGCCGGCCCTGTCATGGAAAAATTCCTGAGCATGCCGGTTGCGGATGAAAAAGGGCAGTGGAGCGGCACTGTGGAAGTTTCAGTGCCCGTGCAGGCGGCGCCGTAAGTATCAAATCAATCTGCCGCCGCTTTTTTAATCCTTGAACCCGGAGCGGCCGGCCGCTCCGGGCGCATTGGGATAGAGAATCAGGGATTCCCCGTCAGTCTGATGGCGGGGAATTTCTATTTATGCGTTCCCTCGACCAGGAAAGTCCCGGCAAGGGATCCATCAGGCTGTCAAACCTCTGATGAAGCGAAGAACACATTCAGCCAGGTCCCTGCTGTATCCGCCTTCCAGCACGCAGAACAGCGGGATGTGGAGATTTGCGATCAGCCCTCCGATTTCTTCATAATCCGGGAGGTCCAGCTCGAGTTCTGCAAGGGGGTCCATTGCATACGTATCAAATCCGGCGGATACGGCGAGCAATTCCGGTTTGAATCCCGATATCTTTGCACAGGCATCCTTCAGGATTCCCAGGTATTCCGCGCCTGCCGTGCCGGGCCTGACAGGAACATTCAGGCAATTGCCTTTGGACTGCAGGCCTGTTCCGGGGTACAACGGGACCTGATGCAGCGATACGAAAAGGACACGCTCGTTCCTGTAAAAAATGTCCTCTGTGCCGTTACCGTGATGGACATCGATGTCCAGGACTGCCAGACGTTTGAAGGGGTGATCGTTGAGGATTTTTGCGCATGCGACTGCGATGTTGTTGAAATAGCAGAATCCCATGATTCGCCTGCGGGTTGCGTGATGCCCCGGGGGCCGCATGATGGAAAATGCGTTCTCTCCTTCGAAGGCGGACCGGGCCGCCTGAACGGCCGAGCCCGCGGACAGGCAGGCATATCGATGGATGTCCGGAAGGGCAGGCGTGTCCGCATCCTCGCTGAAGCCCTTTTTCACGGAATCGACCAGATCCGCAGAGTGAACGGCCAGGATGTCCCTGACATCCGCGGGCTGAGGCTCTTTGAAAACAAAGCCCTCCTGCGCCAACAGGGCGTGTATCCTTCGGAGGCGTTCGGGCGATTCCGGATGTCCGGATTCATGATACCCGAGGCAGTCGTCAGAATAATACAAAACCATTTACATCCTCCATTCCGGATGAATCCGGCGGCGAGCGCAAGCGGGTGAATGCAAGTATCTTCTTCCCTCTCGATCAAATAGGCCCCGCCACTTTCGGCGGGGAGCTTTCATCCGGCGGCGAGTGAATCCAAATGTCTTTTTCATACAGACCGGAAACTTGAATGACGCCTGACGCGGTAAGCTTTAATATAACATGTTCTGATTTCAGGATCAACACCTGTGCGGCTCGCAAGCGGATGCATTTGTTATCCTCAGATGGGTCCCCGCCCTGGAGCAGGATATCCCCTTCATCCGGACTGTCTTAAATCCCTTGACAAATTTCATGCATTGTATTACTTTGTGAAAGCCAGCCTCCGGCAGATTCGGTATTTTCCGGGAAAAACATGACAGGCAGACCGTATATCCTTTTTGAAACCAACTGGAAAACCGTCAAGGCTACTGATTACGATGTTGCGGTGCTGCCGTGGGGCGCCATCGAGGCCCACAATTACCATCTTCCATACGGTACGGATGCCATACAGAGCGAGTATATCGCCGCAGAATCGGCCCGCGTGGCATGGGAAAAAGGCGAAAAGGTCATTGTGCTGCCGGCCGTTCCTTTCGGTGTGAACACAGGGCAGCTGGCCGTCAGGCTGGACATCAATATCTATCCCAGCACGCAAGCGGCCATTCTCCGGGATGTGGCCCAGTCTCTTTTCATTCAGGGATTCAGGAAGCTGGTCGTGCTGAACGGCCATGGGGGCAACGAATTCAAACCCATCATCCGGGAAATACAGGCGACCTATCCGGACATGTTCCTCTGTCTGATCAACTGGTACCAGGTTTTCAAGCAGGAACAATTTTTCAAGGATCTGGGCGAGCACGGCGGAGAAATGGAAACAAGCAATCTCATGGTCATTTCTCCGGATTGGGTGCTGCCGCTGCACGAAGCAGGCAAGGGCCGTGTCAAACCGTTTAAGCTCCGCGGATTGCGCGAGGGGCTGGCATGGGCGCAAAGGGATTGGCTGAAAGCCACGACGGATACGGGCATCGGCAATCCGGCTGAAGCCTCTGCAGAAAAAGGCAGGCGTTATCTGAATGCACTTGCGGACGCCATCGGCGCCTTTTTGGTCGATCTGGCCAGGGCGGACATCAAGGAAGATCTTTACGAGACTTGAGGTCTTCCTTGCCGCTTTGGAATATCGCTGTCTGAATCGGGGAGCGGGCACATTCCCCTCAGCTTGCCGCGGGCTTTGACCCGGGCAAAGCGGGCGAACAGAAAATAATTTTCCCCTGCAGATCGAAGATTCCCCGCGGTTTGCGGCGGGGCGCTTCAAACGTTCACTTTTTGAAGAATCGGAGGAGAGGATGAAACTGTTCCGTCAATCCGTGTCGCGCCGCGATTTCATCAGGGCCGGATCCGGGACCCTGGCGGCGATCACGCTGGCCGGAAAGTCAGGCCTGCTGTCCGGCTGCGCGAAATCTCCCGGGAGCAGGATTCCGATCGGCGTTCAGCTCTATTCGGTGCGCAGGGAATGCGAGAAGGATTTCGAAAAGACGCTTGCGGAAGTCGCCGAGATCGGATACGAAGGGGTGGAATTCGCGGGATATTTCGGCCGCACCGCGGAGCAGCTTAAGAAACTGCTTGAGGACAACGGGCTGAAATGCTGCGGCACGCATACCGGCCTGGATACGCTGCTGGGCGACGAGCTTCAGAAAACCATTGAATTCAACAAGGTCATCGGCAATCCGAATCTCATCGTGCCCTGGCTGCCCGAGGAGAGGCGGAAAACCAGACAGGATTGGCTGGATCTGGCCAAACTGTTCAACGAAATTGCGGAAAAGGCTGCGCCGCAAGGCATGCGGATCGGGTATCATAACCATGATTTCGAAACAAAGCCGGTGGAGGGGGAGGAGCCCTGGGATATTCTTTTCGGAGCCACAGGGAAGAACGTGATCATGCAGGTGGATACGGGGAACATGATGATGGGCGGAGGAGATCCCGTCAAATATCTGAAAAAATATCCGGGGAGATCCATCACCATTCATCTCAAAGAGTATTCCAAAACCAATCCCAAGGCCATTCTGGGCGAAGGCGACGTGGACTGGAAACAGGTTCTGAATCTCTGCTCGACCACAGGCGGAACGGAATGGTACATCATCGAGGAAGAGAAGGATGTTTATCCGCCGCTCGAATGCATCGCGATGTGTCTGAAGAATCTGAAAGCCATGCTATGATGGAAATGATGCGCGTGATGGCGGATGAGGAGGGCGCCGTCCGCAGATCCTCAGAACAATCCATAACCACCCAAAGGAGGAAGTCATGAAGAAGGTGTTCGTCTGTCTGCTCGTTCTGTGCGTGTCCATGCTTGCGGCCCAGGATATGCGTACGCTGGACAAGGGATTGTTGTTCGGTTTTTCAGGATTGAGCAATCTGGGCCTGGCCAGTTACAGCGGCGGTTCCACTTATTCCGGAATCGGCGCCAAAATTTTCATGAAGAGCGGGAATGCAGCCATCCGGCCCATGCTGGTGTTCGGCACCTCGAAAGAAGAGGACGTTTCGTCTGTGCAGGATTATGTCGGTCCGGTCGAATCCTCAACCACATACGGCGTTCTGGTGGACTACATCAAACATCTGAATAAAAGCAATATCACGCCTTTCGTCGGTGCAGGCGCCGGATATGTCAGCATGAAACAGAAGGAGGAATCCGGCCACATGAAATCCTCGGAGCCTGACATTCAGGAGCGTAACGCAACGGGATTCCAGGTTCGGGGCATCATCGGCGTGGAAATTTTTGTGAAAAAGAATTTTTCCATATCCGGCGAATACCACCTGGGATACGGAAAGCAGTCCAGGGAGAACAAGTCGAAAAGCGGATCTGCGACCGAATGGACCAAGAGCGAAAGCAAGGCGTCCGGCATCTCTCTCGGCAGCAGCGGATTATTAACGGTGGCGATTTATCTCAATTAACCGTCCCGGAAAATATCCGGATATTGATGCGAGGCTGATTAAAAACCCCCGGGATGAAAAGATCCCGGGGGTTTTTCATGCCGCCGGCCGATTTTTTAGGGATCCGCTGCAGGTTTTCTCAGTCCGTCCAGTCTTGCCTTTGCATCCGGTTCCGTATCAAAAAACCGCATCAGTTTCCCGCAGGCGTATTCCCTGCAGGATGCACAAGTTTCCAGATTTTTCCGTCTTGCGCAGGTCCGGATCGGACAGTTCCGGCATGCGGGGAAAAGCCTTTCCCCGTCCGTCATACACCCATCGCAGTCCGTGATCTCCTCCTCGGACAGGTTCATGCCGTATTTTTCTCTGCACAAAAGGGCTATTTCAATTCTCATCCGGGATTGATTTTCCGGATTCTCCTCCAGCGTTGCAATATGGATCGGACATGTGCGGCAGGACAATCCGCAATAGGCGATCGACGTTTCCATAACGGTTGCTTCCGATCACTCGGTGTAACTGTGGTCCGCCGGCGCGTCCATGCCGTTCCAGATCTTTTGGGCCGTCCATGGCGCGTCCGGATCCGCCCAGAAGGGGTCGTCCGCCGGCAGTCCGTGCTTGCAGAAGAAGGCTTCTATCATCCCCGTGAACAGGATCCAGTTGAAATAAACCGGGAGGGTTGCTCTGGATGCGGCAAGCGCAGCCGCTTTTTTCCCCGGGGATACGAAAGAACCGCGCATCCCTGCCTCTTGCATTTTATGTGTCACCCGCCGGGATGACGCCTGGCTCTGTAATCCCTGATGAGATTGGCGAGCATGGTGCCCGCTCCGAAGGAACCGGCGATGAGCGCGAGCAATTGCGCGTTGCTCAGCGCACCCTTCAGGTTTACGGCGGACATAATGACGACGAGCAGGCTGCAAAAGAATCCGATCCATTTAAAAACCAGTTTCCGTTTCGATTTCTCCATGTGTCCGGCTCCTGTCCTGTCAATCGTTTCCGAATTTCAATCCTGATCCGTTCCTGATCCCAATCAAACAGGTCATGATTGTTTTTCCACCACCACATTCAGCGGCGGAGACTGGTCCTGTTTGTCCTTCCCCATGTACAGGGTGGTGTGTGGAAACGGAATTTCGATGTTTTTTTCATCGAAGGCCTTCTTCAGCCGCCGGTTGAACTCGCGCGCCACGCGCCACTGTTTGACGGGTTTGGTGGTTGTTCTGGCCTTGATGATGATTGCCGAATCGCCGAATTGGTCCAATCCGAGAACCTCGATGGCCTCCAGAATATCGTCCTTGTAATCCGGATCCTGTCGGAGCTTTTCATCGACCTGCTTGATGACGCCGATCACCTCATCGACGTCCTCGCGATAGGCGACGCCGATGTCGAAAACATACCGGGAATAATCCTTGGTCATGTTGGTCACAATGTCGATCTGCCCGTTCGGGATATAGTGCACATTGCCCGCCAGGTCCCGCAGCGTGGTCAATTTCAAATTGATCTTTTCAACCACGCCGGATTTTCCCGCAACGGATACGACATCCCCGACGCGGATCTGATCCTCCAGCAGGATGAAGAACCCGGAGATCACGTCCTTCACGAGGCTTTGGGCGCCGAAGCCGACGGCCAGCCCGACCACGCCTGCGGAGGCCAGCAAAGGGGCTATGTCGATGCCGATCTCCCTGAGAATGATCATGGCTGCAATGAGAAATACCAGAAAACTCAGGATGTACGACACAATGGAACTGAAGGTTTCCACCCTTTTCTGATATTCCACATTGCTATATCGCTTGCGGACAGCAATAAACATTTTCCTGCTCGTCATTTTAACCAGCTTCAGGGCGACGAACATGAACAGAATGATCAGGACAATTTTGAATCCGCTGGTCATCAACCAGGACGTTATCGACAGGACGTTGCTTTCTCCCTGCATGATGGTCTTCCTTTCATTTAGATGGCCCGCCGGAAAAGGCAGGTCTGCGCATTCCCCGGAGCGAGCAGGGGGTATGTACGCAAACAGAGATGCCTCTTTCCTGCAGACTGACGGGGCCTCCCAGTGGGCTGCCGGGGAGTTTCAATCGGGCGATTCCGGATGCGGCACAAGAAAACAGAACGGACCAGCCGTTGGGAAAATAGGGTCATTCTCCGCCGCTTGCGGCGGGGACTCTCAGATCTTTAAAGGGAAAGGCAATTCTGTTCGCTCGCTTACCCCGCGGCTTACCGCGGGGAATGCGCTCGCTGTCAGATTCAATAAGATCTATTCCAACGTAAACAAACGAGTCAAAAAAGGCAAGGGAAATGCAAAGTTTCGTCAGCGCATTTTCTCATAAACCGGGGGAACCTTATGATTCTACCCCTTGTTCCAATCCCCGGCCTTCGGCGGCAGGGGCTTCACTTCCTCCGGGATGCAAAATCCCTCGCGAGGGTATATGCCGGCAGCCCAGAATACGGCTGGACGCCGGTCAACCCTTTTTGTGCTTTTAATCCAGCTCCAGCACCACTTTCCCGCATTGCCCGGATGCCATGACATCAAAGCCCTTCTGGAATTCGGCAAAGGGGAACCGGTGCGTCAGAACGGGCGAAATGTCCAGACCGCTCTGAAGCATGGTTTCCATCTTATACCAGGTTTCGAATATTTCCCTGCCGTAAATGCCCTTGATGGTCAGGCCCTTGAAGATGATCTGATCCCAGTCGATCTGGGTCATGGGGGGCAGGAAGCCGAGCAGGGCGATCCTGCCGCCGTGATACATGTTTTCGAGCATGCCTTCGAAGGCACTCGGATCCCCGGACATTTCCAGGCCGATGTCGAATCCCAGCATTTGCAGTTCTTCCCTGCATTCGCGTATGGATTTTTTCCGGACATTCTCGGCTCGCGTGGCTCCCAGTTTCAGCGCCAGGTTCAGCCTGTAATCGTTCACATCCGTGATCACGACATTCCGTGCGCCGACATGACGGGCAATGGCCACGGAGATGAGGCCGATGGGCCCGGCCCCGGTGATCAGCACATCCTCCCCGACCAGGTCGAAGGACAGGGTGCAATGCGTGGCGTTTCCATAGGGGTCGAAGAATGCTGCAATCTCGGAGGGGATGTCCTTGTGCACATGCCAGGCGTTCTGTGCCGGCACGCATACATATTCCGCGAAACAACCGTCGCGGTTCACACCGATGCCGACCGCCTGGGTGCACAGATGCCGTCTTCCCGCCCGGCAGCTCCTGCACATTCCGCAAAAGATGTGCCCCTCTGAAGAGACCCTGTCTCCAATTTCGAATCCGGTCACGTTGATCCCTTTTTCCACCACGACGCCCACGAATTCATGGCCGATCACGCGTGGGATCCGGATGGTCCGCTGTGCCCAGGGATCCCATTTGTAAATGTGGAGATCCGTGCCGCAGATGGCTGTTTTGGACACCTTGATCAAAAGGTCGTTGTTGCCGTATTCCGGGACAGGGACTTCATCCATCCATATGCCGGGACGGGCTTCCTTTTTGACAAGCGCTTTCATGCGTCGCATTTTATTTCCATCCCCCCGCAAGGGATCTTCGTTTAGGATTATTTTTGTACCGGCGTAAACGGCAGATTGAAGGTCTTGGCCACGTTTTCATGCGTGACCTTGCCCTGATGCATGTTCACGCCGCTTCGCAGATCCGGGTATTTTTTAACGCATGCCGAAAAACCCTCGTCCGCAATTTTAAAAACATAGGGAAGGGTCACGTTGGTCAGGGCTATCGTGGACGTGAAGGGCACGGCGCCGGGCATGTTGGCCACGCCGTAATGCAGCACGCCCTCGACCGTATAGACCGGATTGTCATGCGTTGTGGGCTTCGAGGTTTCGACGCAGCCGCCCTGGTCCACAGCCACATCCACGATGACACTGCCCTTTTTCATGAGGGGCAGCATGTCCTTGGTGACCAGATGCGGAGCCTTTGCCCCGACGATGAGAATGGCGCCGATCAGGAGATCGGTTTTCGGCAGCAGGGTACGGATGTTGAACGGATTGGAATAAATGGTCACCACGTTCTTCGGCATGATGTCCTCCAGATACCGGAGGCGGTTCACGTCCACATCCAGGATATAGACTTCGGCCCCCATGCCGGCCGCGATCTTGGCGGCATTCGTTCCAACCACGCCTCCGCCCAGGATGGTCACGACCGCAGGGGGCACACCCGGGACTCCGCCGAGGAGAACGCCGCGACCGCCGTTAAACCTTTCGAGGAAACGGGCGCCTTCCTGTGTTGCCATTCTTCCTGCGACTTCGCTCATGGGTATGAGAAGCGGGAGGCTGCGGTTCTCCAATTCGACCGTTTCGTAGGCAATGGCCGTCGCATGGGTTTTCAGGAAGCCCCGGGTCAGTTCTTCGCTCGCGGCAAAATGGAAATAGGTGAATACGATCTGTCCGGACCGGATCATGGCGATTTCTTCGGAAAGGGGCTCCTTGACCTTGACGATCATTTCCGCGGCCTGGAAAACCTCCCTGGCGGAAGGCAGCAGTTTGGCCCCGCCTTTACGATATTCCTCATCGCTGAAGCCGCTGTTCTCACCTGCGCTTTCCTGCACGAAAACTTCATGGCCTTTCTGTACCAGGGATTCGGCGCCGTGCGGCGTCATGGAAACCCGGTTTTCATGACGCTTGATCTCTTTCGGTACTCCGATCTTCATCTGTCACTCCTTCTCAATGCCTCTGCAGGCGGATTCTGCTGCGATCAGGAGGGGCGGGTCGTTTTCCATCCTTCGGGCATCCTGTACTGGGGTACGCCCTGCAGCCTATTTTCGAACGGATTATTCCATATTCCTGTTCTTTTCGAATATACGTCTCAGGCCCCATAAAGTCAAGGGAAGCTGGAATGCAGATGGAAGGCCCGTATTTTGCAGTAAACAGAAAAAAGCTTGTTAAAGAGGAACAAATCATTTTCCTTATGGCATTATTTGGAAAAAGTTGTTATTTTTAATGAAATAGCAGATCTATTCCTCGGCTGGACAATATCCGGCAGGGCCAGGGACGCGGCAAGGAGGATTTCATGCGGATGAGCCGTCATTTGATTGTCCGTTCAGCTATTCTTATACTGATCGTGACGGTTCCGGCGCTTCCAAGAGAGGGTCTTTCCGTGGTCTCGCTGGTAGAGGCATTGAAAGCGAATCCCAATGATGCGGAATCCTGGAGGGAGCTGGGCATCATCCTGTTCGAAAACGACATGACAGACAGGGCGGGAACCTGTCTTGTCAGGGCCTATAAGCTCAATCCGGAAGACGGGCAGACGCTTTTCTATCTGGGATTATTTCTGGAGGACAAACAGAAATTCACGCTGGCCCTGAGGCTGTATTCCAGGTACACAAAGATACCCGAGGCTTCGCCCTATCGGGAAGCCATGGAGGGCAGATACCGGATTCTAACGCGCCGGAGAATACGCGAAGATATCCGCGCCATGATTCAGGGAGAAAAGGCCCTCGATATGCGGCCACCCACGCCCGGGACCGTAGCGGTCATGCCGCTCGCATACAAGGGCGCGGACGCACAGGTTGCAGTGCTGGGGAAAGGCATAGCTGAAATGATCATGACCGACCTCAGTCAGATCAAGAGTCTGCAGATTGTAGAAAGGCTGCGCGTTCAGGCGTTGATGGATGAAATTGCCCTGGGTCAGACAGGCCTGATTGCGGACGATCAGACAGCCGGATACGGCCGCATGGTCGGAGCCGGGAAGGTCGTTTTCGGCGATTTCACGACAGGCGGGAAGAACCGGATGCAACTGGATGTCGTTTGCGGCGATGTGATCAACAAAAAATACTCCGATCCCATCATTCTCAGGGATGCGGTCCAGAACGTTTTTCTTCTGGAGAAAGAGCTGGTTTTCAAGGTCATCGGGGAGATGGGGATATCGGTCAGTCCGTCGGAGAGGGAGCAGATTCAGTCCTTTCCCACGCAGAATCTCCAGGCGTTCATGGCCTACTGCAAGGGGCTGGAAATGGAGGATCAGGGACGATTCGCGGAGGCTGTCGAATATTACAATCAGGCCGCCGGATTGGATCCTGATTTTCAGAAGGCGGTTGAAAAGAGCGCGGTCAACCAGACCCTTTCGAGAAGCCAGGACCGCAGGGCGCTGCGTTTCGGAAATGTCATGACAGCGCGCGAAAGGCAGGATTTTCGGGAAAGGCCTCCGGACATCAGCCGGCAGATGCTCGAGGCGCGCCGCATGCAGACCGTGCATCAGGATCTGGGAAGCATGATCAGAACCGGAGTGGATTCAAGGAAGTCCCCGGAGGAGAGCGCGATCGCCGAGACCGGTGGCGCCTCCATCGAGGACGCCCTCTCCCTTCCGGATATGGACAGAATAGACTGGGGTACTGCATTCGAGGACCTGGATGAGCCCCCAGATCCGCCGTCCCTGCCGTCTGTACCCTGAACCGGAGGGGAGGTTGGCTGCGCAAGCCCGCCTGTTTGTGCTGCGTGCAAGCAGCGGGGAGAAAGCTCGCTGTCAGATTGAAGCTTCCCGCTGAAGGCGGACGGGAACCCTCGATCTGCAGGGACGAAGACGTTTGTATTCGCTCGCTGTCAGATTCATCCGAATAGATGAAGGATTGAATCATGAAAAGGCTGTCTGTCTTGATGTCCGGCTTGGCCGTTTGTGCTGCGCAGCTGATGGGTCAATATCCGGGATGGATCAATTATTCCAACGGGAACGAAATCAGGGGGATCGCCTCAAACGGTGATTCCCTCTGGGTGGCCACAAGCGGCGGGTTGGCCAGGATTGATAAAACCGACGGCTCTCTCCTTGTTTACAACAAAACGAACTCCGGCCTTCCCTCGCTGGATTTAACCTGTGTCTCCATTCTCGATACCCTGACGGGCAATTCCATCGGCGTCGGCACAGGTTCGAGCGGCGTTGTGATCAAGAACGGAAATTCCTGGACATCGTACAACACCTCCAATTCCCCGCTGCCGGGCGATGAGGTCCGGGACATTCTCTGGGACGGGGAGAACAGCCAATGGATCGCCACAAACCGGGGACTTGCGAGGCTCACAGCAACCGGATGGACCGTTTATACCTCATCCAATTCCTTTCTGCCGGACAACAGCGTCACCTGCCTGGCCGTTGATTCAAACGGCAATCTCTGGATCGGCACGGACGGCGGCGGTGTGGCGCTTTTCGACAGAGGTGTCAGCTGGCAGACCTTCTCCGTGGAGACCAATGTCATCAACGACATCGCGGTGGACGATACGGATTCGCCCTGGATCGCGGTGCAGAGTTTCGGGCTGGCAAGATACACCGGAACCAGCTGGACCTATTACACGCCTCAGAATTCCGGGCTCCCCAGCATGTATGTGGAAGCTGTGGCTGTGGGCTCCAGCGGCCATATCTGGGCCGGTACGCTGATGTCCGGAGCCGTGCGTTTCGACGGATTGCAGACATGGACCGTATATGATACCAGCAATTCTGGAATTCCCCAAAACGAACTGAGCTGTTTGCACGTGGACGGCGCTTCCACTGTGTGGGCCGGAACAGGGCAGTCCGGCATCAGCCGCTTTGACGGCTCGGAATGGAATTCGGGCTTTTCGACATCCAATTCCGGACTGACTTCAAATAATGTTCCGCACATCACAGGCAGCCCCGGCACCGGCGGCCTGTGGGCGGGTCTGACGGATGCGGTTCAGGGGCGCAGCCGGCTGGATCATTTCAACGGCGCGGATTGGACGCATTACAATGCGGCCAATTCCGGTCTTCCGGATTTCCCCATCTCTTCCCTTGCCGGCGGCACGGGCGGAGTGCTCTACGTCACAACCAACGGCGGCGGTGTGACCCGTTACAACGGCGTTTCCTGGGATCTTTTTAATACAGCCAATTCGGCTGTGCCGGACAATGAAGTGCTGGACGCAGACCTGGATGAAAATGGAAATCTCTGGATATCCACCTTTGCGGGCATCGGCCGCTACAACGGCGTCTCCTGGCAGATCTACAACATGGGCAATTCCGGGCTCCCGGACAACAGTGTCGGCCGCATCGCTGTTCAAAATGCCGGCAATGTCTGGGCCGCGAGGACCTATCAGGGCTATGGGAATGTGCTGTTCCATTTCAACGGAACGGAATGGGCGACCTATGATTCGTTGAATTCCAGCCTCCCTGATGCCGAAATAATGGATTTGGAACTGGATGCTTCAGGTGACGTCTGGGCTGCCACATTGAAGGGGCTGGTGCATTATGACGGCGCCGCGTGGGAGCGCTACACCATGGGCAATTCACCGCTTCCCTCGGATTCCGTTCTGTGCGTGCAGGCTGCCGCCGCCGACGTCCTGTGGGTGGGCACGCAAAACGGTCTCGTGCGTTTCTCGCCTGAAGGAAACACGGTTTTCAATAAATTGAATTCCGGCCTTCCGGCAAACAGGGTCAACGCCATCACCCTGGACGGTACAGGGAGGCCCTGGTTTGCGACCTCATGCGGCCTGGCTTTATACCCGGCAGGCGCGGCCGGGACCCCCCGGCTCTCCTTCAGCGCGGATTCCCTCAAATACGGCACCCTTCTCCCGGGCACGACTGGCACGCGCAGCCTTTCCATTTCCAACAACGGCTCGGCCGAAGCCCAGATCGATGACGTGCGGCTGGCGGGCCCCTCATCTGCATCCTTTTCCATTCTCGAAAACATCACCGGGATTTTACCGGTCTCCGAATCACGCGATCTCGACGTCCGGTATAATCCCGCAGAAACCGGTTTCCATGCGGCTTTCCTGATCATTGAAAGCAATGCGGAATCATCGCCGGATACGGTCATCCTGACCGGAAATGCGGTGATGGCGGAACTCGTCCTCAATCCCTGGTACATGATTTTCGGGCGCGTCAATGTCGGGAACTCGAAAGTTTTGACAGGGGAGATCCATAACAGGGGAAGCTATCCCTTGATTGTTTCCTCTATGAGCATGGTGGAATATATCTCCGGCATCTATACGCTGGGGAGCGGTTTTCAGGGCGGCGATATAGCGGTCGGGGATTCGGCCCAATACGCTGTTGTTTTCACGCCGCAAGAATCCATGACATACCCTGCGGCCCTGGTCATCCTTTCCAATTCCCCGACGTCCCCGGACACCCTGCCCATCACAGGCGATGGGATACAGTTCAATGTCACCACGGTCGATTTGCCCGAACGCCTGTATTCCGGGAATCCGCTCGAATTCGCATTCGAAATCGATCCGGCGCCCGCCGGTGAACAGGTTTACCTGTTTTTCAGGCAGGGCGGCAGAAGCGAATGGGACTCGACGCTCTGTTCCAATGCGGCGACGCAATACCAGGCCTCGCTGCCTGCCTCGGCCCTGGCTCCGTCCGGATTGATTTACTATATTGCATCCAGGAATGCGCAGGGCCAAACGACATATATCGCCGGGGCCCCGGATACATCGGCCAACTGGATTCCGGTCGGCGTGGCGGCTCAAGGGGAAGGCCGGCGTTTCTCCGGCAGGGATTACATCATGTTTTCCGTCCCGTTCGAGCTGGATGACAAACGCATCGGCGCCCAGCTTTCCGATGATCTCGGCGAATACAATATCAAGAGATGGCGCCTGTTCCGGTGGATGAACGGGCATTATATCGAGTATTCGGTGAATGATTCCCTTTCCGAGTTCGAACCGGGAAGCGCCTATTGGATCATCTGCCGTGACTCGGTTTCAATCGACATCGAAGGGGCCTTCTCCACGCCGGGCCTTCTGCCGTTTCCGATACTCCTGACGCCCGGATGGAATCAGATCGCCAATCCCTTTGCCTTCACCGTGTCCTGGGCAGAGATCGCCCATTCGGATTCCGTGTTTGCGCCCGTTTCCTGGAGAAACGGCAACTACGATTATCTGGACAACGACCTGTTGATCCCGGGTGAAGGATATTTTGTATTCAACGGCAAGGACGCCGTTGTCCCGCTTTCCGTACCGCCGGTGGAGGCATCCGAACTGCCGAAAGCGGATAATTTTAAATCCCGGCAGGAGGGAAGATTGAAGCTCCCCGCCGCTTGTGGCGGGGAATCTTCGATCTGTCAGGATGAAGACATCTGGATTCGCTCGCTTACCCTGGGGCAAGCGCCGGGGGATGCATTTGCTGACAGATTCACGATCCGTCTGGATTTGACCGAACCGGGTTCAGGCGCGCGGGACGAGCAGAATTTCGTGGGCATGACCGGCAGGTCCAGGGAAGGCCTGGACCGGACGGATTTTCCGGAAGCGCCGCCCATACGGGAATCCCTCGAATTGAGCATAGTTGAAGAGGGCATCCGGTTCTCGGGAAACTGGAAGGCGCTGAACGATGAGGGAGCGGTATGGGACCTGGAGATCAGAGGATTTCAGGAGTCGGGCGAAGGCGTATGCCTGCGCCTTGATTTCCTCTCCGGCATGCCGGCGGGTTTCAGTTGCTGGCTCCTGGACCTGGACAGGGGATGCCTGCTGCCGATACGAGGCGGTAAGGCGGATGTCCCCCTGCTCCGATCCAGGCGCACGAGGCTGCTGCGTTTGGTTGCCGGCCTCGAACGTTTTGCAGAGGACAACAGGGGAAATATCCCGCTCGTCCCCTATGCGTACGGTCTGGACCAGAATGCGCCGAATCCCTTCAATCCGGACACGCGGCTGTCCTACACCCTGGCGGAACGCGTTCCTGTGACATTGGCAATTCTGGATGTGATGGGCAGGACGGTCTGCACCCTGGTTTCATCCGTTCAGGATGCGGGCGTGCATGAGGCCTTCTGGGACGGGACGGGGAGTGGTGGCGGGAGGCAGCCCAGCGGCGTTTATTTCTGCAGGCTCAAGGCCGGACCTTTCCGGGCTGTGCGGAAAATGGTTCTGGTGCGATGAATCTGCAGATGGGCGCTTCCCTTGCGGCGGGCCGACGGAAAAACGCGCGGATACAGATGTTTTGTCCCCTGCTGGTTGAAGAGATTTTGCAGATGAAGGCGTGGTGGTTGAAACTTTCCGCAGATAGCGGCGGGGGAAAATCGATCTGTAAGGCAAAAGGTATTTTGCTTTGCTCGCTTACCCTGGGACTTTCCCCGGGGCATGCGCCCGCCTGCAGACGCAATCTGAGAGAGGGTCTCCTTCTCCGGAGGATTCCATGAGAAAACGCATCGGCGGCCTGCTTCTGGTTCTGGGAGTTGCTTTTTATGCGCGCGGCCAGGAAGCGATCATCAGCCAGGAGCGTTTTGCATCCGTGAATGTCTGCTTTCAGAATTGGATATCCAGGGCGCTGAACGGATCCTACCAATTCAGCACGCCCCTTCAGGTTTATTGGCCGCTGAGCCGGCAGGCGTCCCTGAACATCTATACAGGTCATGCGTCCGCAGGCGGAGATGAACTGGCCGTTCTGCAGGGCCTGGTGGATACGCAGATTTTTTTCAATTATCATCTTCCTGACGCGAACCTGCTGTTCGGGCTCGGCGTTAATCTGCCGAGCGGGAAAAAGACGCTGACCCGCGAGGAATTTTTGACTTCGGTTCAACTCGCCAGGCCGTTTTTAAATTTTGATGTCCCCAACCTGGGGCAGGGATTCAATATTTCTCCGGGCGTGACCTGGGTCCGCCCCTTTAGCGAAATCCTGGTGTTCGGCCTGGGCGCAAGTTATCAGTACAAGGGAGGCTATCGATTCATCAGGGATATGGACAAGCTCTGGTATCCGGGCCATGAAATTCTCCTGACCGGCGGCGTGGATGTGAAGCTTGCGCAACTCACGACTCTCGCTGTGGATATCATCTATACGATATACGGCACGGACCGGATAGGGGATGAGGAAGTGCACCGGCCGGGTGAAAAGATTGTGGTGTCCGTGCAGTTTCAAAAATATTTTGGATGGAACAGGCTTCAGGTCATGGCGAGGTACCGGAGCAGGGCCAGGAGCCAGCTGGCGGATGCAGGCGGTCTGGTCATGGAAGAAGACAAGACCTATCCGGATCAGATCCGGTTTTTTGCCGGATACCGCGCACCCATGGGATCCGGATTTTCTCTTTGCCTGGAAGCGGAATACGCCTCTTTCGGCAATCCGGTACGGCTGGAGCTCATGGGCATGGGGCTTTCGCCCGAATTTTCTCTGTCGCCGAACTGGAAGGCGCCGC
Source organism: bacterium (assembly GCA_016931355.1). Classification (GTDB taxonomy): domain Bacteria; phylum Zhuqueibacterota; class QNDG01; order QNDG01; family JABMRT01; genus JAFGEX01. The sequence continues at coordinate 1,180 of JAFGEX010000072.1, read as the reverse complement.
TGCGCATCGGGTTTCTGACCGGATCCTTCGAGAACGGATTGGCCGTTTCCGGATTCGAATACCGGATCGGCCTGGTGCGCAGGTTTTAAAGAGTGGTTCGTGCCTGCCGGATTTGAGAGGCCGGTCCAGGATGCGAAAGAGCGATTCGGGCTGAGGGGGAAAAGAGATTCGGCTCCGCGTGCCGGTCCCGCTGAAAGCAGCGGGGGATGCGCGGCCCGACGGATTGAAGCTCCGCGGCAGCTTGTTGCCGGGGGATCTTCGATGTGTAGTGGAAAAGATATGAAAATGCTTTTGCTTACACCCGGGTTCGCGCCGGGGAATGCGCTTGCTGAGAGATTCACCTGGTCGAAAGATTCAAAAAAACGGAGAGATGACTATGAAATGTCCGGCCTGCGTCAATGATCTGACCGAGAAAATGGTGGACGACATTCTGGTGGTCGTATGCGACGGGGGATGCGGCGGCATCTGGTTCGACCTCTATGAGCTGAAAAGGGTGAACGAGACGCATGCAGGAAAAGGAAGGGGCCTGCTCCATGTTCGAAAAGACAAAAACATACGGGCGGATCACACGGCCAGGCGTATGTGCCCCCGCTGCTACGGCACCATGATGATGAAGCATTTTCACAGCAGCAAGAGGCATGTGGAGGTGGACGAATGCCCCAAATGCGGGGGGTACTGGCTGGATGCGGGCGATCTTGCCGGTATACACGAGACGGCAGCCACGGATGAGGAAAGACGGGCGGCCGCGCAGGCGTTTTTCAGCGATTTAAAATCGGAAAAATTCCAGGTCATGGTGTCCCGGAGCAGGGACAGCATGGAAAAACGAAAACGGATCGCCCGGATATTCCGTTTTCTCTGCGGCACGGATTGTTTTACTGGAAGTGAAGAATGGGGCAATTTCTGATCAGGCGGAGCCGCCGGGAATAGCGCTGCCGGTGAAGCGCTCCTGGAATGCGCTCGATTCCCTGTCGTCCGGCGGACTGCGGCGAACGCCGGTTTTTTGAACCTGCCGGGGCGCATGCTCGCCTTTTTTGCCGCGCGGCGAGCGGTAAAACATCCTATTCCTTCCTCATGTGGATCGGGGATGCCCCTGTAAGCACGAAGCGTAGCTTTTTTACCTGGCCCGGCGCAACGTCCCCGAGATGCCGCCCCCCTCCTTCTCCGTTGCATCACAGCACAT
>JAFGEX010000071.1 GCA_016931355.1 bacterium | reverse complement strand
ATCCTCGACGAGCCGTTCAGCGGCCTCGACCCCGTCAGCATGCGCCTGTTGAAGGAGCATGATGTTGATCCGATCAGAAAATGGATGTCTGGCTCAACCGACGTAAGGACGGATGAACGAATTCAGAAGGAGATTCAAAGCTTTCTTGAGGAGCATGATGTGAAACGGGTCGCTGGCTTGGACCGAATCATCGGGTGCCCGCATGAAGCTGGACGTGATTTTCCAGAGGGGATGAACTGTCCTCTGTGCTCCTTCTGGACTCACCGCAACAGATTCACACACGAACTTGAAGAATAGATAGCGAACAAGATTTCGCGTCGCTAACGCGCCGCCGCTTAAAATCGCTCGTTAGGCAAGTAAAGATGAAACCAAGGATCATGTATATTGAGCTCAAGACTCATCCGGGCGGTCATAACGACCGCGGTCCTGCGTGGATCGGCCGTGTCAGTTTCAACAAGACGGGCAAGACGCTTTTGTATCGAGGCAAGAGATTTCAAAAGGGCGGCACGGATTCCTATGCAAACTACCATGACGCCGAGACAGGAGAAGGTTACTGGATCTCGGGTCCCAAAAAGAACGGAGAAGACAGGCATTCCTGTGGTGGCGGCCCGATCGCAATCGACGAAGATGTCCGAGAAGAATATTGGACAGAAATTCGAAACAAACCGGAAAGAATAAAAGAAACATTTGCCTAACACAGCACTGCAAGGTATTTGTCGCTACGCGCCAAAACCTTGAGTGCATTCGTTGAGCCTGTCGAAAAAGTCCTTTTTGAGCCTCAAAAAGATTGAACCTGCCAGCGGATGCGTTACACTTTCCTCATAAACTTGAGGAGGTCAACGCATGGCGCGATATAAGCCTTACGATTACAATCAACTGATGATGGTACCAGTGTCCCTGGCGGATCAACTGGTGCCGGGAACGCTGGAATACGCGATTCATCACGTGGTGGAAGAACGTCTGGATTTGAGTATTTTCGATCAGCGGTATGACAATGACGAAACTGGCCGCCGGGCCATAGCGCCGAAAGTCCTGATCAAGATTGTGCTGTTTGGGTATTCGCGGGGACTGACTTCATCTCGGAGCCTGGAACAGGCCTGCCGGGAGAATGTCACATTCATGGCCCTGACCTGCGGGCAGAAGCCGGATCACAGCACCATCGCCACCTTTGTTTCCACGATGGGACAGGAGGTGGAAGCCCTTTTCACGCAGGTTCTGATGATCTGCGACGAGGATGGTCTGCTGGGCGGCACGCATTTTAGCCTGGACGGATTGAAACTTTCCTCCAATGCCGCGAAGGAATGGTCGGGCACGTTCAAAGACCTGAGAAAGAAGCAGGAAGCCTTGGAACGGAAGGTCAAAGAGGCGGTAAAGGAACACCGGGCGGCGGATCAGCAGGAAGCCCCCCGGAAGCCCACCGATACGGACCGGCAGCGCCGGGAGAAACGGATTCAGCGGCTGAAACAGAAAGCGGAACGGATCGAGAAGTTTCTGAAGGAAAACCAGTCCAGGACGGGGGCTCGCGGCAAGGAGATCCAAAGCAACGTGACCGACAATGAATCGGCCAAGATGGTCAGCTCGCACGGGGTGGTTCAGGGCTATAACGCGAATGCCCTGGTGGATGAGAAAAATCAGGTGATTGTGCATGCGGAGGCTTTCGGCAACGGGGAAGATCATGGTCACATGGAACCGATGCTGGAGGGAGCGAAAGAGAATCTGGAGGCCGCGGGCTGGGAAGATCCACTGAAGGGCAAGGAAGTCAGTGCGGATACGGGATATTTCAGCGTGGATAACCTGGAGACCTGCCGGGACCAGGAGGTCAACGCCTACGTGCCGGATCCGCAATTCCGCAAGCGGGATCCGCGGTTTGCGGAGGCGGGCCGGCATCGGCGCTCTGTCGACAAGCACAAACAGCGGTACAAATCCAAAAAACGATGGTTCAAGCCGGAAGACTTCACCTGGGATGATCGGACAGGAAAGCTCATCTGTCCGGCGGGAAAAGGTTTATATGTCAGCAGTCGCAGAGTGGAAATCAAGGGGACCTTTTTTACGGCCTATCAGGCGCCAAAACGTGCTTGCTGTAATTGTCCGTTGCGTGCGAAATGTCTTCGAAGCGAAAAGACAACATCCCGACAGGTTTACATATTTCTTGGACGGCGTCCCGGAAGCATCACTGATTTGATGAAGCAGAAAATTGATACTCCGGAGGGCCGCAAGATCTACGGCAAACGGATGTCCATTGTGGAGCCGGTTTTCGGCAACATCCGGGCATGTAAAAGAATGGATCGGTTTACACTTCGGGGAAGATCCAAGGTGAACATCCAATGGAGGCTCTACTGTATGGTGCACAACATCGGAAAAATTCTGAACTTCGGGAGAAACTATGCCGTGGCCGTTGCATAAGGGAGAAATATCCGGAGGAATCCGCTTGAAAAGCCTTGGGAAACAGCCCCATTACCCCGCTTCAGCACCGTTCCCACCCCAAAATCATTCTTTGCTCTGGCAAAATCGTCCGGCTTGACTATCCTTGTTTTCGAACCCGAAAATTACACGTCAAAAACAGTTTTTCAACAGGCTCGTT
>JAFGEX010000070.1 GCA_016931355.1 bacterium | reverse complement strand
TCCCCCTGGAATGCTTATTTCCTGAATGTTTCGGCTGAGACCATGGTCTCCAGGCAGGGGGAATGGAGCCCCTGCGCCTATACACTTCTTGCCTCAGGCAGCAAGACCCATTTCAATGCCGTCATGCTGCCGTTTGAAAAGACGGGCATTCAGGATGCCCGGGATCTGGTGCAGGATATACCCGGATGCAACGGCGCAGCCTTTTGGGATGCAGGCCAGCAGGGTTATGTCCAGTATGATCCATCCGTCCCGGGTTCCGTGAATTTCCAGGTGAATGCAGGCCATGCTTATCTGGTCCATGCAACTGCAAACACCGTCTGGCCGGACGGGATGCCGGGCAAGCCGGCGCTGCTCGCCGCTGATCCGGGAGATCCTGTGCATGCCCCTCATCTGGTCTGGGGGCCCTGGATCGGGACATCACAAAAAGCGGATTCCCTGGTCTCGTGTATCCTTGAAAGGCCTGGGGAATTTCTGACATCGACCTCCCCGGGATGCATCATCTGCAACGAGGGATGGGTGGTGCAATGTGCCTCGTTTGCATCTCCCTGGAAGGCAGGGGAGACCTGCAGGGTCAGGATCTTCCTCGAAAACGGCACCGTACAGCAATGGTCCGCGCGCCTGAGCTGGGAACCCTCGGATGAGGCCATGCCTGCAGGCCTGTTTGCATCTCCGTCCTCTCCTTCCGGTTCCGGAACCATGCCTTTTACGCTTCTCGAGAGCCTGCCGAATCCGTTCAACAGCAAGGTCCATTTGCTCGTCCAAACGGCTTCCCCGGGCCGGATCAAACTCGACATCCTGGATCTTGCAGGCAGGAAAATCCGGCGTCTGGCGGACGGCCTGGCAGGGCCGGGACCGGTGAGACTGTCATGGGACGGGTGCGATTCTTCCGGGAAGCGCGTCCCGAGCGGCGTTTACATTGCCATGCTGCAGGAGGAGAACGGTGGGAGGAAATGCAGGAAACTGATTCTGGCGCAATGAAGCATCAGGTGTTTCAAATGAAAAACCCTGCCGGTTATTCGCGGCAGGGTTTTTTTATTGACGATCAGGCGGATCAGGCGGCAGCTGCCGGCCTCTTTTCCACCGATGTGCTGACCGTGGCGTCCACTACTTCGATCTGGTTCAGGTCGTAGATGCCCAGCCCTTTTTCCTGAGCCAGCCTGAGGTAGTTGATGCCGCCGCCGAAAGGTTTGGCGTTGTCTGCAGCCATGGGATCAAAACCGATTACCTGGGTGGAGATGGAATCCGCAGCCACGACATCCTTGCTCACGATCAGGGTGTTGAAATTCGTGGGCACGAGGTCCCTGTTCCACGGACCTTCGGAACCCAGAACGGTCCAGATCGCGTCGTTCACCGCCAGATGGATGCGGGTTGCCAGATTGAGATCCACGATGACACGCCTGAGATTCGAACTCGTGTTGTTGTCGTATTTGCGGTGCTGATGAATAGCAGCCCGGTTGCTGGCCCCTGCGTTGTACAGTCCGGACGGCACGGGAAGTGTGCCCACCAGGTTTTTCATCGCATGGGTCACCGCCCCTCCCTTGTGCAGCTTGGATTTGGGCAATGAGATGAAACAGTCGAATTCGCTTAAAAGGGCGTTCTGTTTCAGGGTTTCATAGATCAGCCATCCGTCGCCCACCGCACGTTCCAGATAATCGCTGTAGGGATCCGGATAGTTCAGATCCACAAAACCCGCGCCTGTCGCTTCCAGAACCTCGCGGTATCCGAAATCGTCGATGGATTCCTGGTCATAGATGGATTCGACCACTGTGACCTGGCCCGCCCCGGAATCCTTGACCAGTTCGATCACTGCCCTCAGGATCTCCGGATGCGTCCAGTAGCTTTCACCCGGCTCCAGTCCGGATTTGTTCCTGTAATCGATGGCGGACCAGTTCCCGCCTGTGCAGTTGATCTTGATCCCGACCTTTCCGCCTGAAGGGATGATATCTCCCAATCCTCCGATGGCGGTAAACAGCGCTTCCATCTGATTGTGAACAGCAGTCCGGTCGTAGTTGTCGATGGAAGCGGTCGCGACCCTGGCTAAAATTTCCGAGGACCGGCCGATGCGATCCGTTGAGGAGATATTGGCCGTGGGTTTGACCAGAGCCGGGGCGACCGGATTTTTGGATTTGGAGCAGGATTGGACGATCATGCCTGCAGTGGTCATCCCGAGTGCAGACAGGAAACCCCTGCGGGATAGGGAGGAGGGCGTGGGGACTTCGTTCTTTTTTGTATGCTTTTCACTGCGCATGAGTCACCTCTTTTTTCTGAATGTCAAGACAAAGTACGAATTGAGGGCGGGATTTACAAGGGAAATCAATCAATTAAGAATTACGAATTAAGAATTAAAAATTAAAAATTTAATATCCATACCTCCTGGAGGCCGTCCCGTTTGCAGGACCATACATCCCGTCGTCTGTCAGAGTCATCTGTATGGGCAGACCTCCCGGAGGTGAAATGTTTCGAATCCATACTCCCGGTCCCCGAATCCCGATCCCCGCTTTTTACGAAGCACGATGCCCGAAGCACAGAGCACGGGATCGTTTTCGATTGACGATGGACGGTTGACGATTTTCGATTTCCCGAATCCCAAATCCCGAATCCCCTTCTTTGAGATGCCCGAACTGTACTTTTCGAATTGTTATTCTCGATCTTCTTTGATATCTTTCAATCATGGGCCTGAAAGCAACTGAACATAACCTCATGGTTTTGGATGAAATCTCCTCCGTTATCCTGAGCCGTTTTGAAAGCGATCAAGAGCCGAAGATCATTTCGATCTCCGGTGCAGGCGGGTCCGGAAAATCCGCATTTTCCCGTCTGCTGGTGGATATTCTTCCTGAGACGGCTGTTTTAAGGCTGGACGATTACAGACTGCCCCGTCATGAACGTGAAAAAGGACGCATCCTGGGATCGGATCCGCGGGCGTATGATTGGGGCCTCTTAGAAGGCCATTTAAGGATGATCCGGGAGGGGAAGCTTTTTCAGGCGCCTGTGTACGATGATGTTTCCGGATTTTCAGGCCGCACGTTTTTATTCAAACCTGCCAGGTTCAACCTGCTGGACGGCGAGCTGTCCGGAATGGACCGCCTGCGGCCTTTCATGGATTGGTGCATTTTCATCGCATCTGGAATCATCCTGCAGTTCCGCGGACGTTTTTCGAGGGATAAAGGGGTGAGACGCTATCCGCTGAGGAGGGCGGTTGAAGTGTTCGTGAGGAGCAATCTGAAGGATTTCCGGAAATTCGGCATTCAGGGCATAAGGAACGCGGACATCGTCATCCGGCATTCCCTGGATCACCGGTATCATCTTTCAGCAAACCGTCCGAAGTAATCCAAGCAAACATCTCTCCAGACCCGCGCATTTTCCTCCTGAGCCCTGAGTTTTTCGTCCACTTCCATCCAGCGCTCGGGATCCAATTCGTTTTTGAGGCGCTTCCAGGTATTCCGCATCCCGGATACGTAGGCAAAGCCGGCCTTGTAGCGCTCCTGCATCTCCTCCCACAGGGTTTTTCCGGATTGCATCCGGTGTCCCCAGGGCACATGATGAAACCACAGCAGGAATTTTTCCGGACAGGTCTCGAGATCATTGAAAAGGTCGCGCAGGGGAGGGGCATACTGGCTGACCGCATCGCTGCCCGCAGTCGTGCGGTCGAAGCCGATCCCGGAAGAATCCGCCCGGTGATAATAGGTGGAGTTCCAGTCCGGCCTTGCGGCCCGGTTGAAACCGGGATCCGGGCCGTAATGATGCCCCTCCTGCATGATATGGCAGAGGCCGAGAGGCGTCATGTAGTTCACGCAGGCTTCCCAGGATCCTGACATCATGCTTTTGATGCTGTCCACCACAGCCGGATCCAGGGACCAGGTCATGCGTATCCATTCGTCCGCTAGATCCCGGGCATGGAGCGTATGATCCCAGGCGAGCCTTCCGAATGCGTACCAGTTCGCCTGGGCGAACGGATGGCCGCACCAGTCGCGTTCATCGCCCGTGTTCGCCACGCCAGCCATGCCTGAAAGAACATGATGCTCAAGAGATCCGTCCACAATGCGGCCGACCGTGGAGCCCGGGCCGCGGACGTAAGTATCGGACTTCAATATCTCCTTCCACATGGGTGCAAGATAGACCAGATGCTTGGATTGCCCCAGATATTCCTGCGTGATCTGCAGCTCCAGCATCATCGGCGTATGCGGCATGGCGCCGAACAGCGGGTGAAAGGGCTCCCGCGGCTGGAAATCAATGGGGCCGTTTTTGGCCTGCACCAACACCCGGGATCCGAAACGGCCGTCCAGGGGGGTGAATTCCCTGTAAGCGCATTTGGCCCGGTCCGGATCAATGGATGTGTCATAGACGAACGCCCGCCAGATGACCACGCCGCCATGCGGCGCCAGTGCCGCGGCCAGCATGTTCGCGCCGTCTGAGTGCGTGGCTCCGAAATCCTGCGGTCCGGGCTGGCCTTCGGAATTCGCCTTGACCAGAAAGCCGCCGAAATCGGGAATGCGGTTGTAGATTTCCTCCGCCTTGGCGGCCCACCATCCGGCCACTGCAGGTTCGCGCGGATCCGAAGTCTTCAGCCCGCCCAGTATCATGGGAGCCGAGAATTGCGCAGACAGATAGATGCGGATTCCATAAGGCCTGAACAGACCGGCCAGGGCCTCGATCTTTTCAAGGTATGGGGAGGTCAGGATTTCAGCCGACGCATTGACGTTGTTGAGAACCGTGCCGTTGATGCCGATGGAGGCGCAGGCGCGGGCATAATCCGCCAGGCGGGGATCCGGATCGGGGGGCAGGCCGGACCAGTTCCAGAGAGAGCGGCCTGCATATCCGCGTTCTATGGAACCGTCCAAATTGTCCCAGTGGTTGAGCAGGCGCAGGCGGACGGCCGGGAGGCTGATCACGGACAGGCTGTCCGTCATCATGCCGGTCTGCAGCAGCCTCAGGAGATGAAAAACCCCGTACAGGGCCGACACATCCGTATCGCCTGCGACCAGCAGGATGCGTTGTTGACCCTGCCTTTCCATGCGGATGAAGAATCCTTCATCCCCGGGGTCCTGCCTGCTCATTCCCGGCCTGAGAATCCCCGCTGCTTCAAGATCCTTCCAACAACCTGCGGCAGCCAGGTTTTGGTCTAAAGGCGCTTGATCCTTCAGAAAAGAGACAGGCGCGCCGGACAGGGCAGGCAGGGCCATACGCAATTCCTTGCGGATGACCTCCGCTGTCGCGCTTTTTCCCGGCACGAGCAGGTTCTTCAGGCAATCCCGGTATGATCCTTCTCTCTCCGGCATTCTCCTGTAGCGGAGCCAGAGCTCGTAACCGTCCTCTGAGAATGCCGGAAGCATCCCCAGGATCAGGAAGGCGACAGCCGTTTTCCGCAAAGCACCGGTCAGGTTTTTTTCAGCCGCTCTCATGGACAGCTTCCAGAAAAGCCCGTATGTTTTCGGTTGTCACTCCGGGAGGCATGCCTCCGCCGCAGGAGAGGATGACGCGGGATCTGTTCTTCAGGGTGCCGATCAGATTGCGGACGGCCTTTTTCACCTCTTCCGGAGATCCGCCTGCCAGCACGTCCCTTGGAGGGATGTTGCCCAGCATAACGATGCTGTTTCCGGTGGCTCCCTTGAGGTCGTTGAGATTCGTGTCGAATGCCATATTGAAGAGATTGATCCCGAGATCCGCCAGATGGGGCAGGGACGCTTCGCAGCGTGCGTCGTTGTGCAGGAACCGGACGCGCACATCCCTGCTGAACAGTTCCCTGAAATACGGCATGCCGAATTCCCTGAAATCGTCCTCCCCGATGAAGCCGATGAGGTCGTCGAGTATGAGCATGCCGTCGATATGGGGAAAGGTTGATGCCTGAAGCCGGTGCCACCCCGCAAGGTAATCGGTTACGGTGCGCAGCAGCCGATGCGCCCTTTCAGGATTCATTTTCATGGAAAGGAGAAATTCCGGCGTGCCCAGGAGATGGGCCGCGATGTTCAGCGGCCCGCGCGACACGGAGAACCGTATCCGGTGGCCGGTCGCCTCGATTTTGCCGTTGAGCGCCTTGAGCCGATTCAGCAGGAAAGGGGCCAGTCCGTCCGTGGCCGGGTCGGGTGTGCGAAGACGGTCCGCTTCCTCGATGGAATTCAGGCACGGTTTCGCATGGGGGAAGCCGTTTTCGGTGAAGACCGGCACGGATCCGAATGCGGACGGCTCTGAGCACATCCCGTATTCGGACCAGAAGCCGGGCAGAAACAGGCATTCCGGAAAGGTTTCCACAGCCTTTTGGTTGGATTCGAACCAGACCGCATCGCTCGTGAAATAGTCCAGGATCGTATCCCCGCTCCAGCCCGGAAGCCAGGGGCTGTCGATGATGAATCCGGACGGCAGCGGGGAGAATATCCTTCCGTCTATGATCTCCAGCAGGTCGTTCCATTGATTGTCCGTCATTTTCCCTCCCTTTCCGAGTGATTAAGATAATCCATCCGGTTTACGAATGCAAGCATCTTCTTGTGCTTGATTGTTTTCGGGCAATTGCTTATTTTGAATGCGGAATGCCAATTGTCGTTTTGGTTAAAGGAGGTGATCGTGAAACGGCTTGAAGGGCTCGCTGCGGCCCGTGGCGAAAAGAAAGCGGATCTGCTGCTGAAGAACGGTCGCATCGTGGATGTGTTTTCCGGGGAGATTTTCAAGGGGGACATTGCCGTCTGGGGCGGCCGTGTGATCGGTTTCGGAGCATATGAAGCCCGGGAGGTTCTGGATCTGGAGAACCGCATTGCAGCACCCGGTTTCATCGATGCCCATGTGCATATCGAAAGCGCCATGGTGGGGATACCCGGGTACGCTGCGGCCGTCCTGCCGCGCGGAACCACCTCCGTGGTGATTGATCCCCACGAAATCGCCAATGTGCTCGGTAACGACGGCAT
>JAFGEX010000069.1 GCA_016931355.1 bacterium | reverse complement strand
GATGAACGCCGAATACCGTGACGGGGACCAGCATCAGGCACAGGAGCATCCACGCAATGCGAACCGCCCATTCGAGCCTCCATTCCGGGCCGCCCTCCCGGGGAGCCCGCCGCCGGTCCGCCCTCTGCCCTTCGAATCCCCTCATAAAGCCCAGCACCAAAAGCAGGGTCAGCACCTGAAGCAGCGCGTACATCCGGCACGTCCTGGACCAGCCGATTTCGAAATGGGAAAAAGCGGTTAAAAAAGCGGCCATAAGGGCGGTTTTATCCCCATGCAGGATCTTCGCAATGAAAAAGACGAGGATGATCGACGCAAGGCCGAGGCAGGCGGAAGGAAGCCTGGCGCCGGTCTCGTTCAATCCGAAGACGCTTTGGCTCAATGCGACGAGAAACAGGTCCATCCTGGCCCTCCCGTGTATCTCTCCGGAGGGCAACAGATCCACGCCTGTTTTCAGATAGGAATCCGCTGCAAAGGCCAGATTGACCTCGTCCACCCACATGCTGGCCGCATCCAGATTCTGAAACCTCAGAAAGGCGCCGCAACACAGGCATAATACCAGGCCTGCCGTGATCATCCATTTTCCAGGAACAGTTTTCAATTTTCTCTCCCTGCCCGCATTGAAGCTCCCACGCAGCAAGCTGCCGGGGAATCTTAGATCTGCGAGGAAAAAGACATTTGGATTCGCCCGCTTACCCCGCGGCAAGCCTAAGGGGAATGCGCTCGCTGTCAGATTCAACCTGCCGGCGGTCGGCCATACAACGAATTCCCTTCCAAGCGGAGATCCCCTGCCACGCGGAAGAACGGAAGGTCATCAGGAGGCCTCAAGTCGTCTCTCCATTCGGTAGGGCGGAAGAATCGGTATCGCTGAAATGCGCCCGGTTTGTGAAATTCCGGGCGCGCGGATACCGGACCGAAAGTCCGGTCATTTTCTGTGTTTTTGATAACAAGCGATGAAATGCCCCCCTCCGAATGGAAACAGCCTGCCCATGTAATCCTCAAAACGCTTTAAAAAACCCAGCATGCGGGCAGGCGTGCAGGCCAAAGGTCCATAGGGAATGAAAAAACCGTCCATCCCATAATGGAGGATTGAAAAACCGCGTCCAACCATCTGCCGTATCAAGAATCCGGGTGAACACAAAACAGCCTTCCGTTCATGTTTGAGCAGAATGCCGGCTGCGACACCCGGCCAGTTCCGGTTGTTGGGCTCTACAGAAATGAGGATCCCCCCTGGTCTCAGCACTCTTTTCATCTCTGAAACAGCTCTTGCCGGCTCATCCAGATGATGAAGGACGTCCTTGGCCGTCACGCAATCAAAAGCCCCGTTCTCGAACGGCAACGCCCCGGCATCGGAAACGCAAAACCGGATGTTCCGATCCCCTGCAACATGGCCGGCCGTTCGGACAGCCCGCCGGGAACGGTCAATGGCGACTACTTTCCTGAAGCGGAATCCCAGCAAGGCCGTGAATATCCCCCTGCCACAACCCACATCCAGACAGTCCCTGAATGATGTTTCGAGAGCCCGTAATCCGATTTTCAGAATCCGGGTCTCATAATGCCGCCGGACCTGCGAACGGCAGAGTGCCTGCGCCCGGCCGATGTCCCCGTAAACCGAATCAAAAACATGTTCCTGGAGAGCTTTCGATGCAAAAAAGGCCATGCCGTCATGTTTTCCCGCGATTCAGGTAATGTTCCAGCCATTGCCTGTAATAACCGGCAGTCCTGGCGACCCCCTCCTCCAGACCCGTCCGGGCCTGCCAGCCTGTAGCCGTCCTGAACTTGACGGTATTCACCACGAAACGTTTGATGTCGATTTTTTCGCGCTGCTCGGGGAAAGGCACATGGACGATCTGTCCCTTGCCGACGGCACGGACAACCTGCCTGGCCATGTCCAAAAAGACGGTCTCGACTCCGGATCCCACATAAAACATCTGCCCGAAGGCTTTCTCATTGAACGCCGCCAGAAAAAAAGCCTCGACGACGTCGTCGATGTACACATAATCCCTTGTCTGAAGACCCTGCCCGTAAACCGTCACCGGCTTTCCGGTCATGGCGTTTGCCATGAACCAGTTCAGTATCCCGTAAAAACCCGCATGCATCTGACATCTGGGGCCGTACACGTTGTTCAGCCTGAGGCTGACGACCGGGATCCCGTAAACCTGCTGGTATAGAAAAAGGTATTTCTCCGCCGCCAGTTTGTTGATGCCGTAGATATCCGTGGGCCGGTCCGGATGCGATTCGTCCACCGGCAGAACATCCGGTTCCCCTGTCTGGCCTCTGGAACCTGCGAACACGACAACCGGAGGCTTTAAGGATTTCCGGGCCGCTTCCAGCACATTCAAGGTGCCGATGCAGTTGATTTCCGCGTCAAGACGCGGATTTTCCATGGATATTTCACGCCCGACCTGGGCCGCCATGTGGAAAACAACATCCGAGCCGGATACCAGGGCATCCATGAGATCCGGATCCCGCACATCGCCCCTGACAAAACGAACCTTTTCCGAGATGTCCCTGATGTTGAACAAATTCCATCCATACGGCTCCAGGCAGGCATCGACCAGCGTCACCTGCCGCCCCTCGGATACGCAGCGCCGGGCGATGCTGGATCCGATGAATCCCAGGCCGCCCGTGATCAACACCTTTTTTGCGTCCGCCTGCTTTTTCATGCCCGTGACCGCCTTCTTCCCCGCGATCGCATCACCGAATCCCGGCCTTCCGGGAAGCCGGATTTCCTCATCCGGATGGACGCCGCTCTGGACCACGTCATTCCCTTTTCTCCTTTCCCTCCGTGATTCCGGAAGTCCGCTCCAATTCCATCTTCTTGATGCGGTACAACGTCTCCTCCGTGAGTCTGCGGTTGGCGGAAATGATGTCCGCCAGAAGCCCGATCAGGCCGATTTGAAAACCGACGATCATCAGAACGGCGGACAGGATCAGCGACTGGATATGGCCGGCTCCTTTGCCGAGCATGAAATACACCAGAAACCGGATGGATATCAATAATCCTGCCCCGAAAACAGACATCCCCACATACAGAAAAATTTTAAGCGGTTCATAAAGCGCATAGATGCGTGTGATGGTCGCCATGGAGCGTTTCAAATAGGAAGGGATGTTGGAAAACAGGCGGGAAGGCCGGATGGACTCATGGGTGGCCACCTCGATGTGTTGGATGGGTATGTTTTTCTTGCCGGCCTGTATCACCGTTTCCAGCGTGTAAGTGAACTGCGATATGACGTTCAGGCGAAGCGCGGCCTCCCTGCTGAACGCCCGGAATCCGCTGGTGGCGTCCGGGACCTGCGTTCCGGAAATATGCCGGACAATCCAGCTCCCCATGCGCTGTAGAACTTTCTTGATAAAAGAATAATGCGCTATCTTTTCGATCCTCCTGTCGCCGATGACCATGTCGGCCTCTCCTGCCAGAATGGGATCGATGAGTTTTTGGATGTCCTGAGCATGGTACTGGTTGTCCGCGTCGATATTGACGATCAGATCCGCACCCCGCATGAGTGCCGCATCCAGACCTCGGGAAAAAGCCTCCGCAAGGCCCTTGTGATTTTTCAGTCGAACCACATGGTGGACGCCTTCTTGGGATGCGACTTCCACGGTGCGGTCCGTACTGCCGTCGTCAACGACCAGGAGTTCGCATTCGTCGATGCCGCGGAAGGCCCGCGGGATGCCCTTGAGCGTGATGGGCAGCGATTCCTGTTCATTGTAGCAGGGTATCTGTATGATCAGTTTCAAAAAACCACCCCATTGTGTTCCCGCCGTTTCCCCGCGAGGGGAAACGCATCATCCGAAGCGGGCGTTGGAATCCGGCGGCGAGCGCCGGGCGCCCGATCATCCAGGGCCTGCTCCGCGTGGATCGCGCGTGCCGGCGGATCCGTTGATGACTTCTTCGATATTGTATTCCTCGATTTCACCCGCATGGGTGAAAATGATCATTTCCCCGATCAAGCCGATGGATATCATCTGAATGCCGATGACCAAAAGCAGGGCGCCGAGTATGAGAAGGGGCCTGCCGGCGATCGGGCCCATTTGAAAAACACGATAAATGAGAAGGTATCCTTCTATGGCAAATCCGACAAGGAAGAACAGGGTCCCTAAAAATCCCATGAAATGAATGGGTTTCTTCGCATAACGGCTCAGAAAGAACACGGTGATCATGTCCAGCAAACGCTGCAGATACTCGCCCGGATACCTGGAAATCCTGAATTCTCCCTCCAGCTGCCCGATCTTCTCCTCCGTGACCCGGTACCCCTGCTGGGCCGCCAGCACCGGAAGAAAATCGAACAGGTCTCCATAGAAGGTCAGTTTTTCCAGGACCTGTCTTCGCGTGGCGAATATCCCGCTGTTGATGTCATGGAGGCGTATTTTGCTCATGCGGCTGACCATGCTGTTGAATATCCGTGAGATCAGGCGGTTGATGCGGGAATCCCTGCGCGGATGACGCCAGCCGATGACGAAATCCTGGCCGCTGTCCAATGCTGCCAGCAGCCTCGGCAGGCGGCTGACATCGGGCCTCACCCGGCCGCTGATGAAAATGATCCGGTTGCCGGTGCTGTGTTCCAGGGCCGCGTCCAGGGCCGCGGATTCGCCGAAGCGGGTTCTCATCCGGACCAGCCGCACCGCCGGATTTTTCCGGGCAATGGCCGACAGCCGATCGTAGCTCCCGTCCTGGCTTCCATCGTCGACGAAAACCAGCTCGTGTCTCCGCTCCATCACGGCGTCCTGGATCTGCCTGTAAAGGCCGTCCACATCCTTTTCCATATTATAAACGTGGAGGATGACGGTCAGCGGGAGTCGCGCCGTGCGGGACCGGGCCGGATCTTTTTTCATGAAGCGTCCTTTTTAAACTGGTTGTGGGCAAGGGAACGGCCCTTGCGCGTCCCTGTCTTGACGATCAGGCTGGCCATGAGCCCGAGTGTGAGGAATTGGAAGGCCATCACCCAGAGGAGAAAAAGGAGGGTGATGGATACGTTTCCCCCGGATGTTAACGGCGCCGACACGCCGGAATCCAAAAACATCCACATCATGACGAAGAGGGCCAGGCCGGAAACGCCTGCGGCCAGCCTGCCGAAAAAACGAAGCGGATTTCTCAGGTATTTCAGGAAAAGGTTCATGGTGGCAAGATCCAACAAGACGCGGAAAGTCCTTGTCAAATTGTATTTGGATTGACCGTATCGGCGGGCGTGATGCCTCACGGCGACCTCCGTGATCCGGGCGCCTTCGATGCGCGCCAGGGCCGGGATGAACCGGTGCAGCTCCCCGTAGAGGCGGATGTGTTCAATCACGTGCCGGTGAAAAACCTTGAGGGAGCAACCCGTATCATGAAGCTGCACATCCGTCACCGAACAGATCAGGCGGTTGGCGAGACGCGAAGGTATTTTCCGGAGCAACAGCTTATCCTGGCGGTTCTTCCGCCACCCGCTGACCACATCATACCCCTCTTCGGCCCTGGCAATCAGCCTGGGGATGTCGCCTGGATCGTTCTGCAGATCGCCGTCCATGGCGACAACCCACTCTCCCCTGCTGGCGCGGAATCCGGCAGCCATGGCTGCGGATTGTCCAAAATTTTTTCGGAGCAGGATGACCTTCATATTTTTTTCCAGGCCCGCCAGCCTTCTGAGTTCCTCCCTCGTTCCGTCGGTGCTTCCGTCATCCACAAAGATCATTTCAAAAGTCCGTTTCATCCGTTTCAGGACATTCTGAAGCGTAAAGAGGAGAATGGGGACGTTCTCCACCTCGTTGAAAACGGGTATGACCAGCGAGATCCCGGGTTGCCGGCTCTGCTTTTTCACGGCTGTCATTTCCTTTTCAGCCGGCCGGCGGCCATCCGGATGCCCAGAATCGGGCCCAAGAGCAATATTTCAACGAGCACGCTCCACGCATTGTGCGCAGAAAAGACACTGCCCAAAAAATGGCGGCTTTCCTGCGATTTGACCAGGGCCGGGAAAATCACCACGGGTGAATAGACATATCTCCCGTCAAAGGGCCATGCCAGGGGAATGCCGTAGGGGGGGCTTCCGTCCCGGGCCAGAATGTCGAGGATCAGATGCGAAAAAACCAGGACGGCGCAAAACAAGGCCGGGCGCCATTGAAAGCGGCCTTTAAGCCTCCTGTTTGTCCACAGAAGGACGAACATTCCGCACATCACGACAAAGCCGATGCTGTGCGTCCACTGCCGGTGGTAGGTATTCACCTGATTCGTGAATAATCCAAACAGCAAATCAATGTCCGGCAGGCAGGCGAACAACGCGATCCACGGCAGGTTTCTTCCAAGACCGGGCACCGCCTGCTCCTTCCGGCCTGTCAGAATCATTCCAAACAGCGTATGTCCAACCGGACTGCACATGGTCTCATCCTGATCGCTGTAAAATACCTCTTTGTCCGCCCAAACACAAGACCTGTTTGCCTCCCGGCCGGGTTTCCATCCTGGCATTCATGCCGGCGAATTTGTTCTGTTCTTCCCCAATCCGGACATTTCGCGAATCTGTGAAACGAACCGCTCGATTTCCACCCGGTCGATGGCCTTGAAAAAAACCACCAGGGCGGTGTAAAGCAATCCGGTCCCGATCAGCAACGGGAGGGAAAAGGGAAGCCGGAAGACCGCAACAACGGCAGCCGGGACGGCTGCTGCGAAGAAAGGACGGCTGAAAAGCGAAACCGCCCGCAATGTGAAATTTTTTCTGTTGATCATGCGCCACGCCAGCAGGAACAGAACGAGCTGGCTGGCCACCGTGGTGACTGCGGCTCCTTCGGCCCCGAATCGCGGTATGAAGACGGCATTCGTCACCACGTTGAAAATAAAAGCAAGGGTGCCGTTGACGAGTATCGCCTTCTGTTGATCCGAAGCCAGGAGAATCATGTGCAGCATCCAGAGCGGGAAATGCAGGACAACGCCGGCCATGAGGACGCGGAGAACCGGCGCGGCCGCCATGAATTCGGAC
This sequence comes from bacterium, assembly GCA_016931355.1. GTDB lineage: Bacteria > Zhuqueibacterota > QNDG01 > QNDG01 > JABMRT01 > JAFGEX01. The sequence goes on along the minus strand of JAFGEX010000069.1, from coordinate 5,744 downwards.
TTTCGGTAGAGCAGATGAATGACGTCCCCGGCGCCGAAAAAAAGCATGCCGGCGATCGGCAGGGCCAGAATGAATAAAATCTTGAGGACCTGCCTGGACAGGGACGCATACGCTCCCGCATCCTGTTTGTAGAGTTGGGAAAGCCTGGGCAGTACGGAAAGGTAAAATATGGACGGAATGATGTTGATGCCCTCATAGATCTTGTATGCCGAATTGTAAAGCCCCACCTGGGTGTAGTTGGTCATCTGTTTGAGCATCATCGTATCGGCATAGGAGAGAAGCACAAAGATAATGATGTAAATTCCCCTCGGCAGGGCTTCCATCTGAAGGGTCCGCATGAACCGGATATCCAGGGCGGGCTTGAGCGGGACGATTTTCGAATGAAGGACCCCATACATCAGCGCCACATCGACCAGCCTCACCAGCAGAAAGGTCCAGGCCAGCGCCGCCAAACTGCGGAAAACGAACAGGGAGACGAGGCTGAAGATGAACAGCGCCATTCTTTCGAAAAGGACGAGAGCCGTATCCCATTCAAAGCGGTTGTGCGCCTGGAAAAAAATCCGGCCCGTGAACTTGATCTTTTTAAGAAAGGCCTCCACACCGAAGATCGCGATCAGGCCGCGGAGATCCGCCGGATAACCAAGCGCCCATGCGATCCCCATCATGAGCAGAAAACTCACGCCCGAGAGAATCAACTGCCAGACCAGAAGATTGCCCGCGTATTTTTCGGTGAGGGCCGGCTCACGGGAGATGTTCCGGACTCCGATGTCGCGTAATCCGAGATCGACCAGGATCTCAAAAAAAGTCGTATAGGCGATGACGAACGTGAAAACGCCCAGCCGTTCCACACCGAGCATCCATCCGACGACCAACAGGAGAGCCAGAAGGAACAGGTTGGTCAGGCTGGAAACCGCGGAGAACAGCGTGTTCTTGATCAGATTGACCGGTTTGACCGGAGCAGCCTTCATTTCTCTTTCACAAATATAAATAAATGGTAAAGCCCAAAATTCCGGATCCCGGGTATTCTGCCCAGAAGCGAATCCAGGGCATGAATGAGAAACAGGATCCGTCTTTTCCCTGTCGTCAGCCGGTTCAGGGGGCGCTTGAAAAGAACCAGCGGCAGGAGGAAGCAAACGCCCCGTCGCGTCTTCAACCGGAATCCCCCGGCTTCTATGGGGCGCACGAGCTCGGAGAAGGAAACAAACCGCCCCATCGCGATCCAGCCGTATTCCCGGAAATGTTCCCTCTCGTCCAAATACCGGACCTTGAGGCGCGCGAGGATGCGCAGGCACCTGTACCAATCCAGCGACGGAACCGAGAGAACAAGCGTCCCGCCTGCGCGGACAGTCCTGCAGGCTTCCGCCAGGGCCGGACCGGGATCAGGCATATGCTCGATCACCTCGGTCAGAAAAATCCCGTCGAAGCTCCAGCCGGCGCACGGCAGACAACCCGCATCGCTTGAAAAGAAATGCGCTGCCGGGAGGCGCTCCCCGGCAAGCCTGAGCCGGATCTTCGCAAGATCCGTCCCGAAGAGAGAAGCCTCCGGTTGGATCCGGCGGATCTGGTCCAGCAGAACGCCGTTGCCGCATCCGACATCGAGCAACGAGATCCGTCCCCTGCCGGTCCATGCTTTGACAATTTCCCGGATCCTGTGATTAAAAAAATAGTCTTCATTAAAATGAAACTGGTAGTCGTCCTCCTGCAGCCCGGTGGACTTGTAATATTCCCTATCGGACGATCGATCATTGAAGCGCCCCGCAACTCGCGGCGGGGGATCTTCGATCTGAAGGGAAAGAGGTATTGGATCTCGCGCGTTTGCCCGGCGTTGGACCGGGGCGTGAGCGCCCGCTGACGGCTTCATGATCCTCTGTTCATTATTTTCAGGGCATGCCGGTCGTTGCCCGTGAATCCGTGCCACATGCCCTGCGCCTTTCCCGCGACGCCGGCCAGCCGGCCGCGCGGCGTTTCGCGAAATACGGCGAACACCAGCCCGCCCAGGGCGAAAAAGAGATACTTGATCCAATCCCCCGCAGAGGCATGTTTCTTCATGAAAAGCACGGCATTCCGGCCGGCCAAATATTTTTTCCGGTAGGAATAGTCGTCCGGAGGGGGGCGGTGCCACACTCTCGAGCGGGGGGCGAAAAAGACACGATGGCCCCTGTCAATGGCCCGAAGGCAGAAATCCTGGCCTTCATACCAGAATCCCAGAAAGGTTTCATCAAAAAATCCGACTTCCAGTATGGTTTTTTTCCTGATGAGCAAAGATCCTCCCAGGAGGCATTTCATTTCCCGGGTCTGATCGTACTGGCCTCTGTCGATCTCCCCGCGTCCCCTTCCCCATCCGATATTCTGCGTAAAATCCAGAACCACGCCGGCGCCGTACAATTCCGACGGATTATTGAGATTCAATATCTTGGATCCGACGACCCCGACGGCAGGATCCGTGAGGGCGACCCGGACCAGCTCGCTGATGGTGGTCCGCTCGATGACGACATCATCGTCCAGCAGATAAACAAAATCGATGTCCCGCTGAACCGCGGCCCGGAGCCCCCCATTTTTGCCGATGGCTGCTCCATAATTTTTATCGTTGCAGATCAGCTGAACATCCGGAAAATGCTTTCGAACGGAGGGGACGGTGTCATCCGTCGAATGATTGTCCACCACAATGACGGACTCCAGCGGATAATCCTGGTCATATACCCTCCGGAGGCAATCGAGCAGCTGCTGCCGGCGGTTGAAGGTCAGAATGACGGTTGTCAATTTTACGGCGGACATGGACGGCGCCTTTCCCGGATTCTGTGTGGACTGCCGGCAGACGGACGGGATGAATCTCTCATCGGGTGCTCATCCCCCCGTCCGCCGAGGGGTGAGCGGGCATCCCTTCGACGCAGCTTGAAGATGCATTGAAGTTCATAAGGCGGATCGGAGATCCCCCGCAGCTCGCTGCCGGGGAGCCTCCATCCGGACGGCGTACAGGGTTCCGGCGACGGCCGACGGATGCCGGCGCCTCATCGGATAAGAAGAAGCTTGATCCTTTTTCTGTCCGGATCGGCCGAAATTTCACAGTGATAGACGCCGCTGGCCGCCGGTTGTCCCTTTTCGTCCGTGCCGTCCCATATCCATTCGCGCAGCCCCCCCGGCTCTTTTGGAAAAATAGACGACTTCAGCATCCGCCCGCCCGAATTATAAATGCGAATGCGGACCTCCCTGCCGGCCGGCACCCTGAAACGAATGACCGTATGGGCATTGAACGGATTCGGAAAATTCTGCGCCATGAAAATGCCCTCAGGCATCTTGCCTGCCGGATTTCCCGGATCAACAATCCGGTCGATCATGGACCTGCCGTTCACACGAAACTCCTCGAAACAGGGCATCGCCTGCATACCGGCCTCATCAGCCCTTTCAAAATAAAATTCCAGGCCTGCTTCCCGGAATCCCTCCGGATTCATGATCCCCACACGGAGCATGCCCGGCCGGGTTTCATTCCAAAAAGCCTGGACTCCGGATTCAGGCGACAACCGGGCGTCCTGGAAGCTCAGGTATTCCGGATCATATTCAAGCGCGGCGTCAATGGAATAGACGCTCACGTCACTGATGACGGGTATTCCGATCCGCAGCATGTTATTTTCGGCATGCCGCTCGACCGGAGCGGTATGGACAGGGGTATCGCCGCCACTGGATTTGCCCAGGCCCGTGCCGGAGCCATCGAGGTCTCCGATTATGCAGCATTCGTAATCCTGGTCTTCCATGTCCGATGTCAGGTTGGAATAGCTGCGGGATTCAGGAGTAAAAATCCACTCGCCGATGGAAGTTGCGCCCGACGGCAATCCTACTGAAAACCGGCATATCTGCACCGCATCCATGATATCGACATCCCCGTCGCCGTCCACATCAGCCATCAGAAGTTCGGAAGGATTCAATGTGACCATTCCGAGGTGACTCCTGGCGGCAAACACAGCATCATGGGCCGTGATGTCCGGCAAAAATCCGTCGGGCTTTTGAGGGACAACCGTACCGCCGCGCTTGGGGCATTCGAGCCTGTAAATCCCCAGTTCATCCGTGACTGTGTTAATGTTCTCTTCGCCTTCCATCCCAAGGATCACGTCCTTGGCGGGGGCTTGATTGTTGGAAAACAGCACCTTGCCGGCAATATCCACAAACAGGCCCTGGCCCTTGTACAGATAAACTTTACCCGCCTCGTATATGGACTGACTGTTATGGGGCGCGGAAATGATGATATCTCCGGCCCCGTCGCCGTTCACGTCACCTGCGCGGGATACGGCATCACCGAAATAGTTGAATTTTTTTTCTCCCAAAAAAGCCGGATTGACCTGGTTCAGGTTGACGTTCAACTGCCACCCCGCCGCTTTGCCGAAAATAAGATAGGCCTTCCCGATCATGGAATCCGGAGGCAGGATATAGTAAGGCGCTCCGATCAGAATGTCGTCGTATCCGTCGGCGTTCACATCGCCGGCTCCGCCCACATTGCGCATCCAGCCACCGACCCGGTTCCCCCTCGCCTCTCCGTACCAGGAGGCGTCGGCATCCGTCTTCAGATAGTAGGTTTTCTGGTTCCATTGCCGCCTTCCCAACAGGAGATAAACCTTGCCCCGCAGGTTATCGTACGCATGACCGCCGAATAAAATGTCGTTTAATCCGTCCCCGTTCACATCCCCGGCCCAATCCACGAATGCGGTCGCATCCGAAGCGTTTGTCTCCCCCTGCATGATGACGTCCGCATTGGACACATGGCAGGGCCGCTGCCAGTTGAGCCCCGTTCTTCCGAAAAAGACGAAGGCTTTTTCATATCCCAGGGTCCAATTCGTCCGGTCTATCCGTTTGCTGCCGATGATGAAGTCCGGGACGCCGTCCCCGTTGATATCGCCCAGGCCGGAAACCGAATATCCCGCCTGACGGTATTTCTCATCCGAGTAGAAAATGCATGCCGCCCCCGCGGTCGTAAGCGTGGAAGGCCAGCTCCCTCTTTCCCTCCCCAGAAACAGGAAGACCTTGCCGGAATAGGTGTTGTATTCGCTGCTGACTTTCGCAGCGATCAGGAAATCGTCGTATCCGTCCCCATTGATGTCTCCGATCATCGCGCAGCTGCCTCCGAACCCGTCGTGGAGCTCCGGGCTGTTGAAGGTCACATCCGCGTAGGAACGGAGGGCGACGTTGTTTCCCCAGTCCGCCTTGCTCCTTCCGAAATACAGGTACGCATGCAGATCGCCCGCATGATTTTCATTTCCGTCCGGCGCGCCGATGATGAAGTCATCCAGCCCGTCATTGTCCACATCCCCCTTCCCGGCAATGCACCAGGCCGCCGCATCCCATCTGGCTCCATAAAATTTCGCATTCGCCTGATTCATCTTCACGTTGAAATTCCAGCCGGCATCCTTTTTTCCCAAAACCAGGTATGCGCAACCGTAGTCTTCTCCCTGGTATCCCTTGGTGTTGTAATGATACTGGCCTGTGAAAAAATCATCATACCCGTCCCCGTTCACATCACCGGCCTCGCAAAGCCAGTATCCGAGCCTGTTCCAGCTGTATTCTCCCGTAAAGCTTGCCAGGGGTATGGGCGCCTGTGAGCGGGCAACCGCGACTGCGAGAACGGATCCGGCGATCAAGCCCCATTTCAAATGATTCAGAAGCATAAACAACCCCCCAAGAACCTGCTTAAAATCTGTGCATCCGACGGCGGCCGTTTGCCCTGCGGCAAACCGGTGACGAAGCGTGCCGTCAGAAAT
>JAFGEX010000068.1 GCA_016931355.1 bacterium | reverse complement strand
TTCATCCTCGTGTTCGATGCAGCTTTTAAATCCGCTTCCGTGTGGAGCGACAGCACGATGCTCGACGGCCTGGAGGCGCAGGGTGAGCATGTGGGCGCCGTCATCCGGTTCAAAACTGCAACAAACGATACAGTCGGCATACGCGCCGCTTCCTCTTTCATCAGCCCTGAGCAGGCGGAACTGAACCTGAAGAGGGAGATCGGGGAGGATTCCTTTGAGCAGACGGAGTCCAGGGCCAGGGAAATCTGGAACCGTGAACTCGGGAAAATCGCGGTTGAAGGCGGGACGGAGGGGCAGCTCGCCGCTTTTTACACCGCGCTGTACCGGACCCTGCTCTTTCCGCGCGAGTTCCATGAACAGGATCCGGAGGGCAGGATCGTGCATTACAGCCCGTACAATGGGAAGGTCCTGCCTGGGGTGCTTTACACGGACAATGGATTCTGGGATACGTTCCGGGCCGCTTTTCCGCTGAACACGATTCACAGCCCGTCCGTCAACAGCCTCGTCATGCAGGGCCTCGTGAACACATATCTGGAAAGCGGGTGGCTGCCGGAATGGGCGAGCCCGGGTCACCGGGACTGCATGATCGGTTCCAATTCGGCCTCCATCATCGCGGACTCCTATCTGAAAGGGATACGCGGATACGACATCCATATCCTTTACGAAGCCTTGCTGAAGAATTCAAACCAGGAGGGACCCCTCAGCTCCGTGGGCCGGCTGGGCGTGAGCGATTACAATAAACGGGGATACATCCCCTATGATTCCGGCATACGCGAGAACACGGCCAGAACGCTCGAATACAGCTACGACGACTTTACGCTCATGAAACTCGCGGAAGCGCTGGGCCGCCCGCAGGCTGAGATCGACCGCTTCGCAGGCAGGGCGCGCCATTACCGGAACGTCTTCAATCCTGCATCCCGCTTCATGCAGGGGAAAAACACGGACGGGACCTGGCAGGCCCCCTTTGTCCCGGAAAAATGGGGGGATGCCTTCACTGAGGGATGCTCCTGGCATTACACCTGGTGCGTGTTCCACGACATTTCGGGCCTGCGGGATTTGATGGGGGGGAAAGAGGCGTTCGCGGAAAAGCTGGATTCCCTTTTCACGGCTTCGCCCCGTTTCGATTTTTCCTATTACGGTTTTCAGATCCACGAGATCACCGAGATGGCAGTGGCGGGCATGGGACAGTACGCGCACGGCAACCAGCCTGTCCAGCACGGCGCATACCTGTTCAATTACTGCGGCCGTCCCTGGAAAACCCAGTACTGGGTCAGGGAGATCATGGACCGCCTTTACACGCCGCTTCCGGACGGGCTTTGCGGGGACGAGGACAACGGCCAGACATCGGCGTGGTACGTGTTCTCAGCCTTGGGTTTCTATCCCGTATGCCCGGCCAGCGGGGAGTACGTCTTCGGATCCCCGCTGTTCCGCAAGGCGACGCTCAACCTGGAGAACGGCAATACCTTTGTCATCGAGGCGCCGGAAAATGAAGACGGGAAACCCTATGTGCGGGAGGTCAACTTGAACGGCGTCAAAATCTCCCGGAACTTCATCCGGCATGAGGAGATCCTGAACGGGGGGAGTCTTGTCTTTTCTATGGACAGCAAACCTGACACGGCGAGGGGGACCGGGGATGAGGATGCCCCCTACTCGATGTCGCGGGAATTCAAATGAACCGATTGCCGTTTTCATGAATGAATGTGACAGCGGGCGAATTCACCTCAGGCCGGCCACGAAGTGAACGAGCGAATATCAATGCCTTTTTAAATTGGACAGCGGGCGCATTCCCCGCGGCTTGCCGCGGGTAAAGCGAGCGAATCCAAAAATCTTCTTCCCTGCAGATCGAAGATTCCCCGCTGTTTGCGGCGGGGAGCTTTAATACCAGATCGAAGATTCCCCGCCAGCGAGCTGCCGGGGAGCTTCAAAGAAACAGGAGCCGCCATGGTTCATAGATATCGGTCCTTCCTGATTGCTGCGATTTTTCTCTTTGCCTCGTTTGCCTGTCATGCACCGGCCCTTCGCAGGGACAGGAAACCATCCTGCCGGGATGCATTGTCTTTCGCCCTGTCGCAACTCCGCAGGAGCATCACTGAAATTCCCGCAGGCCGTTTCCCCATCAGGACAAAGGCGCAGGGTGCGTGGGAACTGACTCCGCCTGAAACCTGGACCTCCGGATTCTATCCCGGATGCCTCTGGCTGGCCTTCCGGCTGTCCGGCGATTCATCCTGGATACAGCCTGCCAGGATGAAAACCGGTGAATTGAAGGAGCAGCAGTTCAATACAGGCACCCATGACGTCGGATTCATGATGATGAGCAGCTACGGCCAGGCTTTCCTCCTCAATCCAAACGAAGAGGACAGGCAGAACCTGCTTCAATCCGCGCGCTCCCTGGCCTCGCGTTTCAACAGCAAGGCGGGATGCATCCAGTCCTGGAACGGCGACTTCCAGGTCATCATCGACAACATGATGAATTTGGAACTGCTGTTCTGGGCGAGCCGGCACGGCGGCGGGCCGGATCTGCACGAAATCGCGGTCAGCCACGCGCGTCAGACGATCCGGAACCATCTGAGGGAGGACGGCGGCTCTTTTCATGTGGTGGTCTATGACACGGCAACGGGCCTGATCAGGGAGAAACGGACGGCCCAGGGCTATGCGGCAGGATCGACCTGGGCCAGGGGCCAGGCCTGGGGGATTTACGGATTCACGATGTGCTTCCGGGAGACCGGGGACAGCCTCTATCTCAGGACTGCGCTTCGCATGGCGGATTATTTTCTGGATCACCTGCCTGAGGATCATGTCCCGTTCTGGGATTTCAATCTGCCTGAGGATCATCCGAGAAGGGTCAGGGATGCCTCTGCAGCAGCCATCGCCTCGTCGGCCCTGCTAGAATTGAGGAATGATGTCAGGGATCCGGCCCCGTACGACCGTGCAGCGGAAAGGATGCTCGGCGCGCTCATCGACCGGTATCTTTCCAGGGGAACGGAATCAAGCGGCATTATTGTCCATGCGGCCTACAATGCTAACAGCAGGAATCCGGACGACTGGGATGCTTCGACCATCTGGGGGGATTATTACTTCCTCGAGGCGCTGTACCGGTATCTCCACCGGACAGAATCATAGGGATCCGGCCGGACCCTGCAGCGATGTGAGAGCAGGACGGCATCCGGCATGCCAAAAGATGCACCGTGCGGATTAAAGCCACTTGATCAAGAGCTGTCTGTGCAAATGTTCTCTTTCATATGGCGACTCCCCGTCGCTTGAGGCGGGGAATGCGTTTGCTCCCGTATTTGATGATTTTTCACCGCATCAATGTAATTTTTTGAGAAACGACGGTTCCCGCTGCCTGCGCGGTGACCAGATAAACACCGCTTGCCGCGGGCCTGCCTTTCTGGTCACATCCGTCCCAGACCAGCAGATGCCTGCCCGGCTGCAGAGAACCTTCCCGCAGCACGGCCACCCTATTCCCCTTCAGATCCCGTATCGCAATGCGCACGCTGCACGCCCTGTCCGCATCCAGAAGCCAAACCGTGTATGGGTTGAAAGGATTGGGGTAATTGTCCGACAGACGGATCTTGGAAGGATGAGTGGCTGCCGGGGATGCGGAAACAGCGCTGTTGTCCGTGAAGAAGATTCTGCCGAATTTTTCCGGGACATGAAATCCCCTCGAATCGGTTTGATTCCAGGATGAAATTTCAACGGTTTGGTCTCCGGTTCGTTCGTAGTCGTACCGCGTGACCAGGATGCGCCAGGAGTCCCCTGCTGCGGGTGGGAAGGACATGGACATGGCGGTGAACGCCAGTTCCGAGAAAGGCAGGGCTGTTTCGCAGATCCACAGCGTGTCCGTATCCGAACCGTTGTTCAGGGTTCCCCGGACGGATATTGCAGATTTGAATCCGGACAGATCCCAGGACAGGTCTGCATTACCGCCGGTTGAATACGGCTTGTCCATCAATAGATCCAGCACCGTGTTCAGGGGATTCACCTGCACTTCGAAATAATTGCGGCTGTTCCCGTCCGGATCGCAGAGGATTTCCACAACCTCCCCGTTCCAGAGATGGTCGTCCCTGTTTTTCATCGTCGCCCAGACATCCGGGTCCTCACAGACGAATCCGATATAGAGATAAACGTTGTCCCACAGAAACTTGGCCCGGGTCGGCAGGCTCATCACGCTCCCGTCCTGGTATTTTACAAACGGCTCCGTGAACGCTGCGTTCTGCCAGTCCGTTTCGTCCAATCGTCCGTCGATTTCGACCGGCCACAGGCATTTGCGGACTGTATATTCCCGGATGTCCTGACCTGCCGTCCGGGAAGAGGACAGGGTCAGAAGAAGGATTTGGAGCATGATGAGGCGGCGCATGGGCATCTCCTTTCGATCGGCATTAAAATAATCAATATCAGGGGTGAAATCAAATGGGATTTTTAACGGGACTTGTGTCCGGTGCGGGAAAAGCGTGCCTGTCGGATTGTGAAAAGACGGGGATCGGGAATAGTGGATCGTGGTTCGGGCTTTCGTCAATCGTAAATCGTCAATCTTCAATCGAAAATGATTTCAAAGTTCCACCTCCCGGAGGTCCGGCATCAACGGGATTCAGGACCAAATAGCCCTGGTATTTGATGATCATTATTCGTATCATACCTGCGAAATCAAACGGGCGGATCATTCTGATGAACCGTTCAGTCTTCCGGCATATCCGATTCCAGCGGATTCGGCTCTGTCTTTTAAGGTTTACAAGCAGTTCGGGGGAGGAATCGACCCTCCCGCATCTCCTGTCCTCCTGCATTCTGTTCATCCTCCTTTTTCTGATGATCATCGCCGGCTGCGGATGCGGCCTTTCCCGGCATGCCGGGAGATGTTTTTACATCCGTCCAGGCGGCAATGACGACAGCTCCGGGCTTTCGCCTGAGCAGGCCTGGCGAACGATCAGCCGGGTCAATCAGGAGGATTTCGAGCCCGGGGACAGCATCCTGTTCGAAGGGGGATCGTGCTTTGAAGGGACAATCGTGTTGGGGCCTGAGGATAAAGGCGACGCAGAAAGGCGGATCACCGTTTCGAGCTGGGGCGGCAAGGCGGCTTTGATCGATGGAGGGGATGCCGGTGCACTTCGCGCGGACAGCTGCGATTACCTGGCCGTTAAAAAAATGAATTTTCTGGGGAAAGGAAGAAAGGGCGGCAATGCGGCCGAGGGCGTTTTCATCTCGCGCAGCCGATTCGTTATAATCGATTCACTGGAGATTTCCGGATTCCAGCATTCCGGCCTGCGGCTGCACATCTGCGATGATGCGAGGATCACCCATGTCTACGCGCATGACAACGGATTTACGGGTATCCATGTGACCGGCACCACGGTCTGGGACACGGTGCGGTACGACAATCACCGCCTATACATAGGGCATTGCGTTGCGGAGAACAATCCCGGAGATCCCTCGGTTCTGGACAATCACAGCGGCAGCGGCATCATCGCCTCGTCCGTGGAAGGCGGGATCATCGAATACTGCGAAGCCTTCGGAAACGGCTGGGACATGCCCTGGGACGGAAACGGCCCGGTCGGGATCTGGATCTGGGACAGCCGGGATTTCATCATCCAGTACTGCGTCTCCCACGACAACCGGTCCGCGCCCGATGCTGCGGACGGCGGCGGATTTGACTTCGACGGCGGCGTTTCCCGTTCCATCCTGCAGTATTGCCTGTCATACGGGAACCAGGGACCCGGAGTGGGGCTCTTCGAGTTCGGGGCCGGGAAGCCCTGGCATGACAACACGGTGCGCTACAACATCAGCCTGGACGACGGAAAAAACGGCCAGGGATCCGTCGCCGTGTGGAAGGGCGAGGCCGGCGGCTCCATCCGGGACTGCGAGATTTACAACAACACGTTCTACAACAGCAATCCGGACGGCCCCTCGCTCTGCGTGCAGAACAACCAGGAGGGATTCCATTTCCGGAACAATGTTTTCGTTTATAACGGATCTTTCCTGATGCGGGGGAAGAAACTGAAGAATGAAAAATTTGAAAACAACTGCTATTGGAACCTGGCGGGAAGCCCGGAATTCCTGGGTTATCCGGATTTGCAGGCATGGGCTGAAGCGACGGGGAATGAAATCCGGGATGGGAAATGCGCCGGCCTGTACGCGGATCCGGGCCTGCAGAAACCGGAAAAAATCCCCCTGATCTCCCCCCTTCGTTTGTCGGGCGATTTTCATTACCGGTATATGCCCGCAGCGGATTCTCCCCTGATCGATGCCGGGCTGGACACCAAGCAATCATCCGGCATTGACCCGGGAGGCCGCGACATCACCGGGAATCCGGTTCCGCAGGGGCGCGCTTTCGACATCGGGGCTGTTGAGCTTGTGCAATCCGGAAGGCCTTGATGCGGAGGCGGGGATGCGATCGCTGACAGATTCATATTCATCAGACCAGGGAGGTCCCATTGCCGGTTGCGGTGTGTGGGGAAAAAAGGACTTGCACGATTACCGTATTCTGAATACATTGACGGCAGGATGAGTGGACATCATTGTTTCCGTGTATTTTAAAGAGGAGATCGAAATGGACGCTTTGACGCAGCAATTGATGCAGCAGCTGGGCGGAGGCGGCCTGTCCAGTATCAGTAAAATGATAGGCTCTGATGAAAAAGCCACAGGCACGGCCCTTTCCACTGCAGTGCCCGTTCTGGTCTCGGCGCTCGCCAACAACGCAGCCAAGAAAAAGGGCGCGCAGTCGCTCCATCAAGCCCTTGCGAAGGATCATGACGGATCCATACTGGACAATATCGCCGGTTTTCTGGGGAATCCGCAAACTGCAAACGGAGCCGGGATTCTGGGCCATATTTTGGGCGCAAAACAGAACACCGTCAACCAGGGACTGGCGCAGAACAGTGGATTGAACATCGCCCAGATCGGTCAATTGATGCAGATCGTTGCGCCTCTGGTCATGGGATTGCTCGGAAAACAGCAACAGACGCAGGGGCTGGACATCGGCGGGCTCGCCTCCATGCTGGGAAATCAGAAAAAGCAGGTGCAGCAGTCCAGTCCGGATCTGACCGGCGTGCTGGGGTCGCTTCTGGGTTCAGGCAGGGGACAGGCCGGCCTGGGAAACCTTCTGGGCGGCCTGGGCAAGCTGTTCGTGAAGCGTTGATTCTCATTTGCCGCCATCCTTTCCATCGGTTTTTTGCCCGGCCTGCCGGGTATCCCGTGCTTCGTGCAGGATCGATGATGCATGATGCTTTCATCAGCGCCTCCTGATGCCGTCCATCCGGTAAAGGAGGCGGTTTTTTTCCCACCCTCGGATGAATCGGAAAACGGCAGTTCAGGCAAAAGGCGATAGAGACAATCAGGTATTGCTCCGGATCATGATCCAGAATACCCTTGCCAAACGGGCGTGACTTTTGTATTTTTAGACAAATGAGATATTCCTGCCTTCATCCGCTTCCGGCCCCGGCGTTCCTTTCGCCGAATCCACTCCAGAAAAACCGGTTCCCGGGTCTGTCCGGCGAAGAATCGGCGCCCGCCCCGCATCATGCAGGGGATGCCCGGATCCGCTTCAGATTCGGGGGAAACGGTTCTGTCGGGGGCTTCCTTCAAGTTCTGTCCCTGGCTGTCCTGACGCTTTGGTGCCTGCAGGCCGCGGCCGGAGAACCTGAGTTCAGGTTCCAGAAGTACACGATCCAGGAGGGATTATCCGGCAACTGGGTCACCGCACTGCTCAGGGACTCGAGGGATTTCATGTGGATCGGGACCCGGAACGGCCTGAACTGTTTCAACGGCTATTCTTTTACAACGTTCATGCATCATATTCAGGATACGAAATCCCTGGGCGGCAACCGCATCCTGACGTTGATGGAGGACAAAAAAGGCTTCATCTGGATCGGCACATACGGAAACGGGCTGAACCGTTACGACCGCGAGACGGGCCGCTTTAGCCGGTTCACCCCGGATCAGGCCCATATCCACGGATTCAATTGCCTGTTCGCCCAATGCCTGCTGGAAACGTCCGCAGGAGAAATTTGGGTCGGGACTCAGGATCACGGCATCCTCATCAAGGAGAAAGACCGGGATTTCTTCAGGCCTCTGGAGCAGAACGACCTGTACCTCAACATCCTCAGCGTGACGTCGCTCATCCAGGACAGCCGGGGACGCATCTGGATCGGGACCAACGGGAAAACGATCGATGTCACGGACACCCTTCAGACGAAAATCGAGCGGATACCGATACCCGGCCTTCAGCAGAAGCCCTACGGCGAAACTGCAGACCAGGTTCTGTTCGAGGACAGCGACGGCGAAATCTGGATCGGATCCAGGCGGGACGGCGCATGGCTGTATGATCCTGAAATACGCAGGTTCGAACGTTTCAGCGCCGGCGGTTCTCCGGGCGACATCGGCTATGAGCTGATCACCAGTTTCGCCGAACCGCAGAAGGGGCAGATCTGGATCGGGACCGACAACGGCGGCATCAGCGTTTTCGACAAGAAGAAGCGGATGTTCAGCCATATCCTGAAGGAGGAGCGCGATCCCGGTGCCTTGAACAGCAACGGGATATACAGCCTCTACGCGGACCCGCAGCACCGGGTCTGGATCGGTACTTTTGACGGCGGCGTGAATGTTTACAATCCGGAAAAATTCCGTTTCAATCATTTCATGCATGAGCACGACGTGCCGGGGACCCTCAGTGAAAACAACGTAATCTCGATGTGCCGCGGCAAAGGCAACACGCTCTGGGTCGGCACGGACGGCGGGGGCCTCAACCGTTTCGATCCGCGCCGGAAGGTTTTCAAGGGATACCCCGTTGAGGACCCCTCCCGGAATGCGATCGATTGTCCCTATGTCACGGCCCTGTCGCTGGACAGGGCCGGACGGCTGTGGGTCGCAGGTTTTGAGAAGGGGATATCCGTGGGAGATCCGGACCGCGGGAGATGGACCCATTTCCAGCACAGCGAGGACGATCCGTTCAGCCTCTGCTCCAATAATGTCTGGAGCATTCTGCAGGACAGCCGCGGCACCGTGTGGATCGGACTCATGGGAGCGGGTATCGACAGGTTTGATGAGGGGAAGGGCCGGTTTGTCCATCACCGGCCGGATCCGGAGAATCCGGAAGCGCTGGGCAGCGATTTCATCACCACTTTATTTGAGGACAGCCGCGGCCGTTTCTGGATCGGCACAGAGGGCCGCGGCCTGGACCGGATGGACCGGGAAACAGGCCGGTTCACCCATTACCGTCACGCGCCGGCGGATACGGGGTCGATCAGCAGCGATATCGTGAACAGCATCATGGAAGACCATGACGGAACCCTGTGGATCGGCACGGAGAACGGCCTCAACCGGATGGATCCCGAGACGGGCCTGTTCCGCACATTCTACCGCGCGGACGGTCTGCCGGACAACTGCGTTTATGATGTGCTGCAGGGCGGGCGCGGAGGTCTCTGGATCAGTACGGCGGACGGGCTTTGCAGGCTGGATACGGACGATATGCGTTTTCATCATATCACCCGGAAACCAGGTCTTCAGAAAGACCCCTACTCCCAGACCGCCTCGGCTGAGGCGACGGACGGTACGCTGTACTTCGGGGGATTGTACGGCATCACCGCGTTTCATCCGGATTCGATACGGACCAGCGGCGAGATGCCGCCGGTTGTATTCACCCGTTTCGAGATATTCAACCGGCCGGTGACGGTCGGAAGCCCGGATTCACCGCTCAAGAAAAGCATCACCGAGACTCAAGACCTGGAATTATCCTACCTGCACAGCGTTTTTTCCATCAGCTTCGCCGCGCTCGATTATTCCAATCCGGAGAAGATCCTCTACAAATACATCATGGAGGGATTCGATCCGGGATGGACCGAAACCGACGCGGGCCGGCGCCGCGCCACCTACACCCGGCTGCCCGGTGGACATTACCACTTCAAGGTCCTGTCAACCAACAGCGACGGCGTGTGGAACGACAAGCCCGCCAGCCTGGCCATTTCCATTAAACCGCCCTTCTGGGCGACCGGCGCATTCCGTGCCATCAGCATCCTCGTGATGCTGGGCATCGCCCTGGCCCTGCACCGGATGCGCACCAGGCGGATTCACAGGACCAAAGACCAGCTGGCTGAATGGAACCAGGCCCTGAAACGAGAGATCGCCGAAAGGATCGAGGCGGAATCCCGTGTCCGGGAGTCCCTGAGGGACAAGGAAATCCTGCTCAAGGAAATCCATCACCGCGTCAAAAACAACATGCAGCTCATCATCAGCCTGCTCAACCTCCAATCCGGCAGGATCGGAGACAAACGCCTCGACGCCGTATTCAGCGACACGAAGCGTCGGATCCGGTCCATGGCCCTGATCCACGAAAAACTCTACCAGTCGCAGAATCTCTCCCACATTCCATTCTCCGAGTACATCCGGTCCCTGGTCAACGACGTCCTGGCCAGTTATCAGGATGCGTGCAGGCACATCCATTTCTGCGTGGCGATCGCGAAAGTGGAACTCCCCATCACCGTGGCCGTGCCGTGCGGCCTGGTGATCAATGAACTGGTTTCCAATGCATTCAAATATGCGTTCCCGGATCCTTTCGACAGGCCGCGGTTTGTGCACGTGAGGATGTCCGTCCGCGACGGCTGCGTGAACCTGTACGTCCGGGACAACGGGAAGGGCGTGCCGGAGCACGTGGATGTGGACCAGGCGGAAACGCTGGGCCTCAACCTCGTTTCGATCCTGGTGAAGGATCAGATGAAGGGCAAGCTGGTCCTCGACCGGTGGCGAGGCGCCTGTTTCCACATCCAGTTCGACCTTTCAGGGGAGAATGGGATCAGGAGGATCAATACAGGAAAGGAAAAGACATGAATCGGGCGATATGGCTGTCTGCCGTTTCATCCCTCTTGCTCATCACCTGTACGGGCAAGGCGCCCGGTGGTGGATCACCGGGTGCTTTCCGTCCGGGAGAAATCTGGCCGGACACGGAGGGGAATCCCATCAACGCGCACGGCGGCGGCGTGCTGTATCAGGACGGCGTTTATTATTGGTACGGGGAAATCAAAAGCGGCGAGACCCGGCTGCCGGTAAAGAACAAAACCTGGACCGGGACCCGGGTTCAGGCAGGCGGGGTTTCCTGCTATTCCTCCACGGATCTGGTTCGTTGGAACAACGAAGGCGTGGCGCTGCCGCCTGTTGCGGACGATCCCGGGCATGATCTGTATCCCGGCAACGTGATCGAACGGCCCAAGGTCGTGTACAATGAATCGACCCGGCAATACGTCATGTGGATGCATATCGACTCCGAGGATTATTCCGCGGCGAGGGCCGGCGTGGCGGTTTCCGACAATCCGGTCGGCCTGTTCGTGTACAGGGGCAGCATCCGTCCGGACGGATCCATGAGCCGCGACATGACACTCTTCAAGGATGACGACGGCAGAGCCTATCTGGTTTACGCATCGGAGAACAATGCCACGCTGCACATCAGCCTGCTTTCGCCGGATTACCTTTCTCCGGGCGGGACTTTCATCCGCGTCTTTGAGAAACGGTCCAGGGAGGCGCCTGCGGTATTCAAGTACGGCGGCCGTTATTTCATCGTGTCCTCCGGTTGCACGGGCTGGGATCCGAATGAGGCGGAATACGCGGTTGCGGATTCCATGCTCGGCACCTGGACCGTCAGAGGCAATCCGTGCCAGGGACCGGACAGGGATAAGACCTACTTTTCCCAGAGCACCTTCGTCCTGGCTGTCGCGGACATACCGGGCGCATTCATCTTCATGGCAGACCGCTGGGACAAGCAAAATCTCCCGGATTCCCGTTATGTCTGGCTCCCCCTCCGGATCCAGGGGGACACCCTGTCCATTGCGTGGAGGGATTCGTGGGATCTGACGGCTTTCAAGGAGTGACTGGACGGTACGGAATCTCCCGGCTGTTTTGGATCAGGCCCGGGAAAGGAGGCTTTCGTTTATGAACACAAGAAAAATGGCGGTTGTCGCTTCCGCGTCCCTGTGCCTGTGTCTTGCGCTTGCTGCAGGATGCGGCCGTTCCCGGAAACCGGTCACCCCCGCCGCGTCGAAGGAAGCAAGGGCGCTTCTGAATTTGTTTTACAGCATTTCCGGCAGGCATATCCTGACCGGGCAGCACAACTACCCCAACACGCGGGACCGCAACACGCAGTTCGCCTCCAGGACCATCGGTAAGACCCCGGCTGTGTGGAGCACGGACATGGGATTCGCTGAAGACGGCGACACCGATTCCTATCTGGCCAGGCCGGACATCGTGGACGAGGCCAGGCGTCAGCATGAGAAAGGATCTCTCGTCACGATATGCTGGCACGCGGTCCCGCCCACAGCGGAAGAACCGGTCACGTTCAGGCCCCGGCGCGGGGAAGCGGCAGCGGAATCCCTGGCAACCGTGCAGGGCCGGCTTACGGACAGTCAATTCAGCGAAGTGCTGACGCCCGGCACCGCCCTTCACAGCAGATGGTGCAGGCAGGTGGATTCTGTGGCGGTTTATCTCAGGAAACTCGGGGAAGCGCATGTGCCTGTGCTCTGGCGGCCGTACCATGAAATGAACGGCGACTGGTTCTGGTGGGGCGGCAGGCATGAACCTGGGGGAACCGTGTCGCTGTACAGGCAGCTCTACGACAGGCTCGTCTACCACCACAAGCTCGACAATCTGGTCTGGGTCTGGAGCGTGGACAGGCCCAACAAACCAGCCATGCATTTTTCACATTACTATCCGGGAAATGAATACCTGGACATCGTGGCTTTGGATGTATATGGAAATGATTTCAATCCGGTTTATTACGACAGCCTGGTTACACTGTCCCGGGGAAAGCCGCTGGTATTGGGCGAGGTGGGCAATCCTCCGGCCCTGGAAATCATGCGGTCGCAGCCCAAATGGGCCTATTACGTAGTCTGGGCCGGCATGGTGCGCAACACATCCCAAAAGCAGTACCGCGTCCTGGTCGAGGATCCGTTCGTGCTCAGTCTGGAGGATGCGGCCTATGCCAAGGTGATCAGGCCGTTCAGAAATACCTGCGGCCTCCCCGACCTGTCTTTTCCGGAGCCTGCAGCAGGAAAGCCGGAATCTGCGAGTCCGGCCCCGGCGAGAGGCGGCTCCGGATTTCCCGGGGAATGGTCCTTCAATGAAGAGAAGAGCGCACTGGACGAAATGGGCAGAGGCCTCATACCGGACAGGATCCGGATATCCCTGGACGGGAAAAGCCTGGGCATACAAAAGACGAGCATTCTGGAATGGGGGGACGAGAGAACCACGGAGGAGAATCTGACCCTCGGCGGGAAGCCGGTCAAATCGGAATTCTGGAATGCCCCGCGCCTGACAACAGCCCAATGGTCCGGAAACCGGGATTCGCTGATCGTTGTTTCGGTTGTCACTCTCAACCGCGGCGGGCAGATTTCCGAAATGGTCACGCGGGAGGCTTATTCCCTGAAGGAACAGGATGCCGTGCTGTCCGTCGAGCAGTCTTCCCGGTCTTTCAGGGGGCCGAGAAGAATCACGCTGGTCTATGACCGGCAATGAATCCGTCAAAGAACGCATTCTCCTGTGCCGGACCCGGGGTTCTGAAGGCGCGGCCGGCGGTCTTAACGATGACGCACTGCGGAAGATCTTCCAGTTACACGAGGTTCTGAAGGCACGGTTCAAGAGCCGTTCCCGGAAAAACAAAAGGGGGAATCCATGATCCAAAAATCATTGTTCCGCTTCATCTTCCTGATCCTGGCTGCAGGAGCCGTATCCGGCATTGCGTCTGCGTCATATGCGGGCGGAGGCGGCAGTGCGGGACTTTCGGATGCCGCATCCGATTCGCTGAAGGTGCTCGGGCATGCCAGTGTGAAGATCAACACTGCGGACGGGATCGTGATCTACATCGATCCCTATGCCGGGACGGATTATGCCGATTCCGCGAACATTGTGCTGATCACCCACCAGCACGGCGACCACAACAAGCTCAGCCTGGTCACACAGAAACCTTCCTGCACCGTGATACAGAACTTTGACGCGATAAAAAGCGGCGTGTATCAGAGTTTCACCGTGGGCGCCGTGAAGATTGATGCGGTTCCGGCCTACAACGCCAATCATCCGAAGGGGACGGGCGTCGGGTACATCCTGACCTTCAACGGCAAACAGGTGTACCATGCAGGCGACACCGGCAAAATCGAGGAGATGGCGGATTTGGCTGAAAGGCATATCGACTACGCCATGCTGCCCATGGACGGGATATACAACATGGGCCCCGAGGTCGCCATGGAGGCTGCGGAACTCATTCAGGCGAGGCATTACATCCCCATTCACACGAAACCCGGGGGATACAGCGCGGAGATCGTCGCACGGTTCACGCTGGACAGCAAAATCGAGGTCAAACCCGGGGAGACGATCGCCCTGGAGGCACAGGAGACGAAGGTGGGGCATGGAACCGCCAGGCTCCCCCTGTTCAGATTGGAGCAGAATTATCCCAATCCGTTCAATCCGGAAACAACGCTGTCTTTTTCGCTCGAACGGCAGGCTGCCGTAAAGCTGGTGATTTACGATGGACTGGGTCGGCCGGTACAGACGCTGCTCTCGCGGGATCTCTGCGCCGGTTCCCATGGATTCGTCTGGAATGCGGGAGACCTGTGCGGAGGCGTTTATTTCTGCAGACTTCATGCCGGCGGAGGCACGGAAACGCGAAAACTGCTGCTGGTCCGCTGAACGCTGCACCTGAAGATAAAACCGGAGGCGGATTTTTCCGACCCTGTCGGATGGACCTATGCCGGGTCCGTACGACACGGGCCGGGTCAAGACACTCAATGTGGAGGTTTAGAATGGCGAGGCATATTACCCTGTTTTTAGCTGTCATCACCGGCCTCTTGTCTGCCTGTTCCGAAAAATCCAATCCCGTCGTTGCAGTAAAAGAAGGAAACTGGGACGGCTGCGTGGTGGGCATGTTCACTTCAGAGGGGGAGGCGCGTTTTCCGGGCAACGGTGAGAGGGGCATACAGGCCTTCGAGACGCTCATCGGCAAACAGGCGGGATCGGTCATGTGGTACCCCACCTGGGATGATGCCTTCCCGGCCGAGGCCTGCGAAATCGTAAGGAAGCGTGGGGGCATCCCGCATATCACCTGGGAGCTGTTCCGGCCGTCCATCAACGATTGGAACACGCGGCCGGTCAGCTCTCCCTCCGAGACGGGCCTGGACGACGTGCTGGCCGGCCTATACGACCCCTACATCGATGCCTTCGCCGGCAGCGTGAAACAATGGGGCGGGAAGGTCCTGATCCGTTTCCTGCACGAGTTCAACGGGAACTGGTATATCTGGGGGGGCGCCAAGAACGGCGGCGCGAACGGGGGCCCGCAGAAAGTGGCTGCAGTGTGGAAATACGTGGTGGACCGTTTCCGGAATGCGGGCGCTGTCAATGCGAAATGGGTCTGGTGCCCGCACGGCCCGAGCATCGACCTTTCGAAGGAAGCGTGGAATGACATCGCGGACTACTGGCCCGGCTCCGATTATGTGGACTGGTTCGGCCTGGACGCATACAACTGGTATCCGCGCGATCCATGGGGGAACAACCGGCCTTTCGACGATTTTGATTCCTGTTTCAAGGAATTATATGCAGAATGCGCCGCATTGGGGGATCAGCCCATGATGATCGCGGAATTCGCCACCGGGGAATTCACGCGCGGTTCCATGAACAAGCCGGCATGGGTACGGGAAGCGTTCACAAAGCTCAAGACGGATTATCCGCGGATCAAAATCTTCACCTGGTTTCACATCAAGAAGGAACTGGATTGGCGGGTGAATTCCAGCGAGGCGTCTCTTCAGGCTTTCCGCGGGGCTGTGGCGGATCCCTATTACATCGGAAATCCCTGACCGGGCGTTCCATCCGGATCCTTTATGGCTGTGCTCCGAAATAAAAAAGGCGACCCTCCTGTAAAAGGCCGCCTTTTCTCATTGCCGATCCCGGGATCCGGGGCATCCCGGCAGAAGCCGATACATCTCCCCCAGGCGACAGACATCGCCGTTCCGTCGGATGCCCAACCGGACCGTTGTTCCGGATGCCTGGAATGTTCCGGTAAAGGATGCAACGGTAACGAAAGAACCGATGCAGGATCCGGTTTTCTTCAAATATCTGAAAGGTCGCTTATCTGTGGGGTTGTTTGCATCCAAATAATGGGAAGCCCGGCGTGCAATCCGCCCGCTGTCCGGTGCGGAAAAAATTTGATGTTTTCCGTAATAGTGCTTGACAAAATTCAATAAAAACCATATTATGCATTCGAAACATTGACCGGGGCATCGCGTCTATTCAATCTCCAAATTGATTTCCACGAGTTTCGCTGATCCTTCTTGAGCCGGTTTGTTTTTTTGATTTGCGCATCCGCCTTGATGCCGCGAGTCGTTTTTTCATTTGGGGGGAAAAGATGACTTCAGCCCAGCTCATTTACGCTGTGATCCTTCTTCATTTCCTGCCGGCCGCTTCCGCATTTTCCCGGGATTCGGACGCGCAGCGTACGACCCGGAGGCTGGAACAGCTGCTCAGGGACCTGGAATCCAATTTTGAAATTTCGGTCGGAACCCCCGGTCCCCGT
>JAFGEX010000067.1 GCA_016931355.1 bacterium | reverse complement strand
TCGACCGGATTGTAATCCACCGAAGGATTCCTCTGGTTTCCTGCGGAGGCAACCACCGGGAAGGGCGTACCCTTCGTCCCGTCCGGCTGAACCAGACATCCCCAGAGGTCCTCCAGGCTTTTGCTCCACACGACCAGGAATTCATCCAGGTGAATGTTGTGCGCTGTGGCCGGGGAATAATCGTCCGATTCGGTTGCCCCGATGGCGATATTCTCCACCACATCCGGTCTCGCCCTGCGATCGAAGAAAACCGTGCCCAGCACCTGGCCGAACGGCTGCAGGACGAAAGACCGTTTGGGATCCGCTTCCGCCTGTTCTGATCCTGCGGGCCTGACAATCACGTAATGGAATTGCTGTTCGACCCCGATTTGATCCGCGGTGAAGTTCTTTGTGAGCGTATAGATGCCGGAAGTCGCAGATTCGGACATCTGGTCGGAATCGCCCGTCCAGTTGTTGAAATCTCCCCTGACCAGGACTCTGTCGCCGTCCTGGGGATTGAAATTTCCGATCTGCCGCTGGATTTTCATGTTGACCTGGAACTGAACAGGATTCTGGTACGGCTTCAGAGAGCCGTAGGTATAGGTGAAAATCGTTTTGCCGTCCGGGCTCTTGATGACCAGAACCGAATCGCCCTGCTGCTTAAATATCACCCTGCTCTTGTCCGCTCCATCCGGCCAACCATAACCCAGCGAGGCCTGTACCAGCGCCCAGGTTTCCTCGGAGCAGCTCAATTTGATCTCGTAGATCTGACGGGAGCTGTAACTCGACCGGCTCCCGTGCAGGATGACCTCCTGGGGTATCCTGTTGACGAGCAGGCTCTCCGCCTCAATGGTGTACAGGGACTGGGAGGATCCGTTGTCTGTCCCGTACGTGAATTCGGCGGTGAATTCGTCCGCCAGAACGTTCATGGATCCCCGGAAATCGGGCATCGGGACGCCGTCCTGTGTGGCGCTGATGCAGAACCAATCCCCGGTGCGGATCTGACCGCAGGCAGGAACGGCCGATGACAGAAGGCCTGCAAGCAGAAGGAACGTCGCGATCTTTCCCAATCGTAACATGGCGCCCTCCCTTTTCCGATGGATTTTAAAATTGATGATTTTTCTGGAAATTTTGAATCTGACAGCGAGCGCATTCCCCTTAGGCTTGCCGCGGGGTAAGCGAGCGGATACAAATGTCTTTTTCCTTACAGATCGAATATTCCCCGGCAGCAAGCTGCAGGGGAGCTTCAATATCAGCCGGCAGGCGTGGATTGACTCCAGGTTCAAGAAACGATGCCCCGGTCTATTACTGGTCCGATCCCTTGTCTTTGGGCATGTTCTGCCCGAGCAGCTTGATCCGGTCCCTTATTTTTGCGGCATCCTCGTAACGTTCTTCCTTCACGGCGTTCATGAGTTCGACGTTCAGAGTCTGTATCTCGTCCTTTTCGGTCACAGCTTCGGCTGTTTCTTCCTGTTCTGTAATGGAAGCCTTCTTCATGACGCTTTCGTTCACGAAAATAGAGGTCCCCAGCCGCAGGGCAAGAGCAATGGCGTCGCTGGGCCGCGCATCAATCGGATGAATGGTTGTCCTGTCCTTGATCTCGATCACGGCGAAATAGGTGTTGTCCTTGAGTTCCGTGATGACCACCTTGACGATCTGTATGTCCAGGGCTTTGAGGATGTTGCGGATCAGATCATGCGTCATCGGACGGGGCGGGGAAACCTGTTCCAGCTGCAAGGCGATCGCCTGTGCTTCGGCAGGCCCCACGACGATCGGGAGCCAGCGGTTCTCGCTGTCATCCTTGAGGATGACCACGAAGCGGTTGCTGGCTGTGTCGAGCGTGACCCTTTCAATGCGTACTGGAACCATGATCCTGTGCCCCGATGTCTCCTTCTTTTTCTAACATTATGGATTATCGGTGAAAAAATCAAGGCTTATTTTTTAAGGGGACTGCGTGAAAATCCCGCCTGGCTTCGACGCAATGCCCTGAAAATGTTGTTCCTGATGTCGAGGTCCGGTTCGTTTTTCTGAACGCCTGCAATCATCTTTTTGACCGTCTCGCGCCGCGTTTCACCGTCCACCGGGCAAAGCCTGGGCAGCCGGGGCAGGCGTTTTTCTTCGGCAAATTTTTTAAGAAGCCATTCGTTGACATACAGAAACGGCCGGATGACGAACAAAGAGCCGTGAAAGAGTTCCTGGACGGGATTCATGGCGCCGATCACACGGCCGTACAGGATGTTGAGGAGAAGGGTCTCGATGATGTCGTCCCTGTGATGCCCGTATGCGATCTTGTTGCATCCCTCCTCCCGCGCCGCCTCGTATATGGCGCGCCTGCGGTACAGGGAGCAGATGAAGCAGGGATTTTTTTTGGCAGCCGGATCCAGGGCCCGTTCTGCGATCTCTGTCCGCACGATCCGGTAATCCACTCCGGCTGAACGGAAGTGGGATTCGAGAAACTCCGCATTGGCCGGAGGAGGCTGATCGAAACCCAGGTCAACGTGCACCGCCAGGATTTTGAAATCCCTTTTAATGTCCGCAAAACCATTTCTGAACAGCTCGAGCAGGGCCAGGCTGTCCGGTCCGCCGGAGACGCCCAGAAGCACCCTGTCGCCGTGCTCGATCATGTTGTATTCCAAGACGGCCTTTGCCGTCAGACTTCGTATTTTGGTTTCCGTCCGTGTCATGCGGACACAGCCCCCATCCATTCGATGACGGCCGGCGTCACATCCTGGATAGAGCGTATCCGGTTTTCCAGGAAATCCCTGCCGGGTCCCCAGATCCGCATCATGGCCGGATTGCGTGTATGCGTCTTCACAGACAGATCCTCAATGTTGCCGTGATCACTCGTCAGAAGCACAGTATCCTCCGGGCGAATTCCATCCAGAAGGCGGTCTGTCCAACGGTCCAGTTTCCGGATTTCCGCGGCCGCGGACCCGATATCCTGCGAATGCCCGGCGTGATCGGTCAGGAAATATTCATACAGGATGAAATCATGTTCCCGAAGCGCCCCGGCCAGGATGTGCGCCGCCTGTTCAACCGTGAACAGGGGGATGTCAAATCCTCTCTGAATCAGGCTTTCATTGGTCAGGTCATGATAAAGGGCCTTTCCGTCCCCGAGATCGGTCAGCGTCCTGAACGACAGACCTGCAGCGAGCGTGATGACGGTTGTAGCCGAAAGTTTCCATTTTTTTTCCTCCGGCAAACTGAAAAAAATGGGTCTGTAGGCATTGTAGAAAACCGTCTTTCTCCCCATCTCGCACATTCGCTTCAGCAGCGAATGCTCTTTGAGAATGCCGCGGAGCTCCCGGTTGGGGAATCCCGCCAGATGCCTGCCGATGCATTCGGCCGCATTGATCCCGGTGAAAAGAGCCGTCTGGCCGGTCGCGCTTTGCGGCAATCCGGGCATGCCGAGGTTTGCGTCTATTGGTTTGCATCCGCATGCGGATCCGGCCGGATCTCCGCTGAAACAGGCCAGGTGGCGTATGCCGGGATGCGCACACGGATTTTTGGATGCGTCGCGTTCACCCGTTCCCAGGCCGTCGATGAACAGGAAAAGAAATGCCATGAAAGCCTACAGGTAGCCGAATTCCTTGAGAAGATCCGGATGGCTGCGCCATTTTTCCCGGACCCGGACGGTCAATTGCAGGAAGACAGGCCTGTTGAGGAATGCTTCGATCTCTTTCCGGGCCGCTTCGCCCGCGGCCTTGAGGGACCGGCCTTCCCGGCCGATGAGTATGCCTTTCTGGGATTCCCGTTCCACAGTGATCACCGCGTCGATGAAGTCTTTCCGGCCCGGCCTTTCCCGGAATTGCCGGACCTGAACGGTGCAGGCATAGGGGATCTCCTCCCCGTACCGGAGAAAAATCTGTTCGCGTATGATCTCCGATGCAAAGAACCGTTCCGGCGCGTTGCTGATCTGATCCGGCGGATAGAAAGGATCCCCGGCCGGGCAGCAGTCAGCGAGAGATTTTATAAGCGCATCGATATTGTCGTTTTTCAGCGCGGACACGGGGATGATCTCCCGGAAAAGGCCGGTGTCCCTGTAATGCCGGATCAGGGGGAGGATGCTTTTCTTCTCAACCCTGTCCGACTTGTTGATCACGACTATTTTCTGCGCGGAGCTTTTACCGATCAGGCCCAGGATTTCTTTTTCCTCCGCCGGATCCGTAAAAGCCTCAGTGAGCATCAGGAGCACATCCGATTCTTCCACCGCCTGGAGCGCGGCTTTTTTCATCGCTTCCTGCAGCGGGTAACGCGGCGCCAGAAGCCCCGGCGTGTCCAGAAGGACGATTTGGTATCCCTCCCCGTTCAGGATGCCCAGGATTTTATGGCGTGTGGTCTGCGGCCTGGGGGAAACAATGGCGAGTTTCTGCATGAGCAGGGTGTTCATGAGCGTGGACTTGCCCGTGTTCGGCCTGCCGATGAGTGCCGCATACCCGGCCCTATAGATTCCGGAAGGATATTGTTTTTCCATGTCAGTAGAGCTTTTTGATTCCCACGCCCCGGTAGTAATGCTTCAGGATTTTATCGCAGGATTTTCCGAGCAGGGCCATGACTGCAGCGCCGGTCTGGCACATGCCCACGCCGTGGCCCCAGCCTGCGCCGCGCAGGTTGAAAGCGGCCGGAGGGCCGTCCGGCCCCGCTTCCGGGGACACATAAAAACAGGAACTCCACAGCGTTGTGGCGGACAGGGCCTTCCGGATATTCAGCTCCCCGGATAAAAGGGTGTCGCCGGATGCAGCGGTGATCCGGAGCAGGATGATCCTTCCGGAAACGCCGCGTTTCAGAGGCATGAGCCGGAGCACGGGTCCCATGTCCCTTCCGGTGAAGCGGGTCAGGGCGTCGCGGATCTCCTGCTGCGTCAGCCGCACCTGCCATCTGTAGTATTTTTTCGTGTAATTCATGGCAGCCGGAAGCAGGCCTTTCCGGCTGTTGCAGTAAGCGGTGGGTTCAGCATCGATCCATTTCCTGGCGTTCTCTTCCCTGGACAGATCCCCGAACCGTTTCAGCCTGTCCGGGCCGTCGAAACGTCCCCGGAGATGGTCATGGGCCTTGCCGCCCCAGGCCTTTTCCACGTCCTCTCCGTGCCCGCCGCATACGGCGCCGAATATGGAATCGACGATTTTCCCCCGGCTCCACAACACCCTGCCTGTGGTGGCCCGCACCGCCCTGTCCGTTTCGGGCGAGTTTTTGCTCTTTCCGCTGAAAACCTGGCAGTGCACCGTGGCGCAGACATCGTAAGGATCATCGATGTGATTCGTGCTCAGACCTGCCAACACCTTGCTTCTGGCCGCAATGGCCTGGGCCTTCAAGGCCTCGCCCGGGAATCCGGATGCCATTTCGGAAGGGACCACTCCCCGGAGGTATTCCTCTAAGGGGAGCGTGTTGATGACGGTCAGGTTTCCGTCTGAATCCAGCGTGAAGGAGAATGCGCCCTGGTACAGCCGGGTTTCTGAATGGGCCCAGTGGAATCCGGAGCCGACCGGCACATCGGTGAACTCGGCGGAACGGCAGGTCAAACTCACGGGCAGGGGGCACAGGATGCTGTCACCGGTTTCCGCGTTCTTCAGCCGCAAGTTCCCCCGGCTGTCCTCCAGTTTCTCGCGTGCGATGAAGGCGTCCCAGCCTGCCGGCAACCGGTCCCTGAAGGCGGCTGCAGAATCCCGGACCTCGAACCGCGGTTCCAGATAAATACGCCAGGTCCGGTTGTTGACCAGGAGGTTGTTTTTAAACCTCAGGATTTTTCCGAAAGGTTGTATGTCTGCAGGCCAACCGGCCTTCTCGATTTCCCGGGCCAGACTGCGGGCCGCTTCACGGCTGGACATGGATCCGGCCACGACCCGGTACACGGTTCTGCCGGGCAGGGTCCAGACGGTCTCGGCGGTCCATATTCCTTTCTCCGCACGGCAGATGCAGGAATCGCGGCCGTCCTTTACAAAAAAGACCTCCTCCGTTCTGAAGACCACCGGTTCTTCGCCCTGCAGGATGCCGACGCGGATGCGAGGGCTTTCTATGGGGGTGATGGGGGGAGGCTTGACAGCGCAACCGGCCATCAAGAAAAGGATTGCGATGCACAGGAAAAGTTGTCTTTTCGGCACGGAGTATCCTTTTATAGGGTCCATCCTTCCCGGAATGGGGGGCGTATCAGGGATTCGGCATCCGGGCAGTTCGTCACCCGCAGGGCATCCGCGTCCCATTCCAAAAAGGCTCCGGTGCGGATGGCGGCTATTCCGAGCATGACCGCTTCCGTCATGGGGCCGGATACTCCGAAATGGGAGCTTGCCTGCCTGCCTCCCTTGCACGCATCGATCCAATCCCGGTGATGGCCGTTCGATCTGGGCAATGTCCTGGGCGGCCGTTCGAATGAGTCCATGGCCGTTTCGGGGAT
>JAFGEX010000066.1 GCA_016931355.1 bacterium | reverse complement strand
CATACCGCGCTGACCCGGATATTCCTTCCCTGCAGGGCCTTTTGATATTCCCCGATCCGGCCGTTCAAGCCTTTGCCGGACGGTTCGATGCCGGCAAAGCCGTTCTGTTCGAGAAAATCAAGCTTTTCGGCCAGCGAATCTCCCGGCGCCACGCCCTCCTGACAGGACAGCCTGAGAACAGCCGCGGATGATCCTGCCGGTGATTTTTGGGTTCCGCTGCATCCCTGGGCTGAGACCGCAGCACCGGCCATTGCCGAAATCTTCAGAAAATCACGCCTGTCGATCCTCATGAAAGCCTCCTGTTCATTCATAAACCACTACTGGATCACGCCCCTGTCCTGTTCTGATTGTTTCAGCACAAAATAAAAAATCCATGCCGCGGACCTGAAGCCCGTCTGTTCCGCAGGCGGGCGGAGAAGCGCCTTCATCGGCAGCATGGGATAACCCCCCGGAAGATAGGGCAGTTCGAATCGGGCTGCCGGAACGCCGAAGGGATTTTCTGAACCGGCATTCGATGCTTCCGGTATCGTGCTTGCGGACTTCGTGGCATCGAAAGGAATCCGGTTCAGGCTGTAAGGCTCGTCGAAGAAAAAGGGGCTCGCCTCCTCATCCACTCCGAGCAGCCAGGGCCCGTGGAAAAAGGAAATCCTGCCCGTTTCCTTTTCCGCCTCAATGCGCGTTCTCATTTCGTAGGATATCCGGATTTCATCCCCTTCTTTCCACAGACGCTGAATCCCTGCATATAGCCCCTGGGGTTTCAAGGACTGTTCCTCCTCCCCGATAAAAATACGGACATCCCCAGCCCATGCCGGTTTCCGCACCCAAAGCCATTCCGTCTTTTTCGAAGCGGAGACGGACTTCAAGATCACGGAACCGTCTTTCCCGAGGTTCGACTCCGCCTGAAGGATCCATTT
This sequence comes from bacterium, assembly GCA_016931355.1. Lineage (GTDB taxonomy): Bacteria > Zhuqueibacterota > QNDG01 > QNDG01 > JABMRT01 > JAFGEX01. The sequence continues at coordinate 8,659 of JAFGEX010000066.1, read as the reverse complement.
GCCTTTTGTCCCCGAACCGTCCACCGGGAAATCGTAGGTCAAACCGTCCCTGCCGGCCCTGAACGCATGCCGGAAAATCTCCGGGAAGCATCTCAAGCCGTGCAGGGTGCAGCACCACCAAGCGCGGGCGGTTCCCGCTCCTTCCCCTCCGGTCCCGGAAGCCACGCCGTCCGCGGAGAGAACGCGATGTCCGAAATCCCCTGTGTCGAACTGATTCATGGCGAATTCGTTAAACAGGGTCCGCTCCGCGCGGTCCGCGTATTCCGGATTTTCCGTCGCTTGCCACAAGACGAGGTTCAGACGGAGCCAGTCGGCCTCCGTGCATCCCTCGGTCCGTTTCATCTCCGGCTTGAACGCCTCGGGTACGGCACCCTGTAAGAGAAGATTTCCCGAATCGAGGATATCCCTGCAGCCTGTCTCGACGGTCCTTAAATATTTTTTGTCCCCCGTCAAGCGGTATAAATCCAGAATGCCCCTCAGGGACGAAAGATAACCGTGGCTGTGCTGGCCCGGCTCCATCCGGACGCGGCCCGCGATGGAGCCGGCCAATTTCAGATACGTTTTGTCTCCTGTGGCAGCGGAGAGCCCGGCCAGGCCTTCAATATTATGTGTCCAGCATATATATCCAGAAGCAAATTCTTCCTCCAGCTTGATCCGCGCCGTTTCGGTATTCAGGTCCGGCGCGATTCGAACCAGGTAATCCCCGATTCGCCTCGCAGCCGCGAGGGCTCCGGATCCGGGAAAGACCCGGTGAACTTCCAGCAGGCCGATCAGGAGCCGCCCGTTTCCCCACAGCATGGCCATGAAGGGCCCGTTGATGATTTTTGGATCCAGGTCCGCGCCGAAATGCCCGTCAGGTTTCTGCATGGCCAGAATATCCGGGAGCAGGGCCTTCACCTTTTTCCCCGCCTTTTCCGAGAGACCGGAGCAGGACGCGAGCGCATCCAGCCACCGGCCGGACACATCCCCGCTGTATTCCGTGAACCTGCGTCCGGCCGCAGGTATCACGTCCGCCAGGATCAGTTCCCTGGAATAGGGCGGCGGTCCGCCTGCGATCACCCTGTCCAGGGTGAGCCTGAACCGGTCCGTCCACTCCCCGGCCGCAAGACTGCCGGCAGTCAAAATGCAAAGCGCGGAAAATACGAATCGAGCCTTCATGTGAGGAATCTCCCTTGTCGCGTAACAGCCGGCTGCCCGGGATCACAAGAAGGTAACCTTCCGGCAGAAGGTTACCTTCCTGCTTCACAACCTGACGGTTCTTCAGAAATTCTCTGTTTCATACTTTACCGGATGAACCTCCGGTTGCATACTCCGGAGCAAAACCGGCCGGGAGCCACAGACAAAAGATAAAAGATGCCAGGCTCATGGCTGCAGCCACGGAAAAAAGGGCTTCCACTCCGAGGCTTTCCCAAAGCAAACCGCCGCATACTGCAATCACGATGCTGACCAGATGATTGATCGAAACGCCTGTGGACAGGGCTGCCGTCATTTCGTTCCTTGAGGCAGAAATGGTTTTCACATAGGAGGCGCGCGCGATGCTGGTCACAAACAGCACGGAATCCAGGACAAACACGGACTGGACCAAAACAAGCGCTGCCGGCTTCGGGAAAAGCGAATGGCTGAAACCGTAGATGAGGCAGAGCAGGATCATGATGAAGGCGTCCGCAACCAGCATGATCCGGAATCCCATCCGGTCTATGATGCGGCCGGCGATGGGCGACACAGCCACTGCGAGCGTTGCCGATATGCCGTATAAAAGGGCCAGCCTTCCTGCGGATGCGCCGAAGATCAGGATCAGGACATAGGGCGCGAATGTGAGAAAGACCTGCTTCCGCGCGCCGAAAAAAGTTTCCAGGATGTAGTAGAGATTGTATTTCTTGCGGAAAACGAGCTTCTCCCGTTCCAGATGATGCGGATCCGCGGGCAGGCGTAAGGAAAGGATAAAACCCGCAACGAGGACCGCGAGTCCGGCAAGGAAAATAAAGCGGTAATTGGGGAAACCGCCCGCATGTGCATCGCCTGCCGTCAACAGGAAAATCATGGGGATCATGTAATAGCCTGCCAGCTGACCCAGGTTCTGCATCATGGTGACCAGGCCCAGGGCCCCGCCCTCGCGTCCTTTTCTTGCCATGTGCACAGCCACGCTCTGGCGAAGCGGCATCAAAAGATGCTCACCCGTACTCCAGAGCACCATCATCACAATCGCAGGGATGAGACTCTGCCCGAGCACAGCGATGCCGGCGAGTCCTGCGATGGAGATCAGGAGGGCGGCCCTCACCATGCGCATTTCACAAAACCGGGACATGAGCGCAGCCAGCCCGGCCAGGAGCAGTCCGGGAAGCTCCCGGGGGAATTCCACAATCCCGCGGCCGGCCTTGGAGATGTGGAGGATCTCATAAAGATAATTGTTGAGTATGCCTGCAAAAAGGCCTGCCGAAATTCCAAACACCGACACAACGGCCAGGAACAGGCCCGCCTGGGGATTGACAAACGGGGACAACAGGCGGTTTTTTAATCCTCTGATCATCGGGAGCTGCAAGGAGATGGACATCCTTTCAATTCATTGCGGTTGAATCTGACAGGCAGCGCTTACCCCGCGGCTATTCATCACCTCCGGGAGAACGACCATCCCCGTCCGCTCTTGAATGAAACCTTTTTAGGGATTTCAATCGGAAAAGTCCTCCAGAGGTTATTCTGCCCGGCCGATTGAAGATTCCCCGGCAGCTCACTGCCGGGTGGCTTCAATCATTGAATCCGGTATCCCTTTCGATTTTTCTAAATGTAAACTACCACGCACTTCCAAAAGTGCGTGGCAGTTTAAAGAATATCGATGACAGGCGGGAAACCGGAATTCCACCAAAATGCCGACGACTCCGTCCCGTACGGGAAGGCGCCCATGTCGCAGCGGGAACCGTCCGCATCGTTGTACGCCGCATCCGGATGGCCCGCATCTATACCCGGAGATCCCTCCGTGATCCTGAAATCCACAGCAGCAGGATCGACAAACAGGGGATCCGCCTGCACGGAAGAATCACCTGTCACGGGATATATCCAGTCCTTTGCCCAGACGGACATGTAAAACGGGTATGAAACCGTGTTGATATCCTGGATGAGGTTGTATTCGACCACGATGGATTTTTCCGCGAAATCCCCTTCCGCGTAATCCCCGCTGCGGCCGATTTCAAAGGGTTTGTTTTTAGCAAAAATATTGTTCCTGATTTCGATGTTCCGGAGATTGGTGGAATACAGGTACAATCCGCCCGTCAGCCAGTAATTCGGATCTCCGTTTGCGGATGTCCCGTACCCGTTTCTGTAGAACGTGTTGTTCCAGACCTGCACGCCGTCCCTGGGATTGTCCTGGCCCCAGCGGGAGAAGAAGAGGCCGGTCGCCCGGTTGTTGTAAACGAGGTTGTGATGGATACGGATGTTCCGCGTGTCAGGGCCGTCTTCCGAAGACACGGCGATTCCGGCTTCGCAGTCGTGCACCACGTTGTCATGCATCTCGATGTCCTCGAGCAGACCGAACCAGCCGTCCACGTACAGGCCCTGGCGGTCGCAGTGATGCACGTAATTGTGATGGACCTTGCCCCTGGCAGCCGTTTCCTTGCAGTCAATGCCCTCCTTCTTGCAGCGCATGACGAGGTTCCAGGCCACCTCGAAATCCGCAGGGCCGGCCATGCTGATCGCCTCATGCGGCGCTTCGCTCCCTGTGTACGGGTCCCAGGACATGCGCATGTCATTGGCGTTGATGACCGTATTCCCCAGCACACGGATGTTCGAGCATCCCTGCCATGCCGCAATGCCCGGGCACAGGGTGTTGCGCACCAGGCAGTTGGTCACATCCACATGATGACTTTGGTCGATATTGATCCCGGACCGGTGGGAGTTGAGAATATCGAAGCCTGCCACCCGGACATACTCGGCATTCTCGATCTGGATGGACCCCTGATTGTATGGATAAGCGTTCCCGGACGGGATGTTCGCGCCGCCGGCTTCAATGGTCACACGTTCGCCTGCCGCAGCACGTATCACGATCCACGCATCCGCCCTTCCCTTGGCCTGGACGGAGATTTTTTTATTGATCCCGTACGTCCCGGCTTTCACGGTAAGAATATCGCCCGCCTTGAGCTGCGTTGCGGCGAATCCGATGGTGGCCCAGGGCTCTTCCTCTGTACCCGCACCGGAATCATCCCCATCCACAGCCACAAACAATGCCCGGACCTTGGGACCAGGATCCGGCCCTGTGGAATTCTTTTTATCGCATGACAGAACGGCCAGCAAGGCGAAAGCAGGCAGCCAATACCCGCGTCTCCAAACCGTTCGGAAATGTGTCATCCGGCGCCCTCCATTCCCTTGCGGAAAAATCTGATCAAATCCATCAACTCATCGGGCCTCTTCGAGATTCTCGAACACATGGCCAACCGATAGGGGGCATCATCATCTTCGAATGCATTGAAAAACGCGCTGATCCTTGTCGCCAGGCCGGGGATGTCCCTCTCACGCAGAAAAACGCAGAGACGGAGCAGGACTTCCTTCTGGTTCCCTTCACTCTTCATCCAAGACCTGCTTCAGGCAGGCGTCGTCTATCCGGCCTGCTGCATCCAGTGCCCGGTCTCCACCCTGATGCAGGAGTTCCGCATAGATGAGCATCGGATGGACAACCGGCCAGGGAACTCCCTCTTTTCGATAAATGACTCCGGGGGAGAATAAGTTGAACAAAGTGGTATCCGCATCCCGTGCCGGAATCAACTTCAAGGCCGACCGGACCCTGTTCGCCGCTTCGGGCTTCACGAATATTTCCGTCGTAGGACCCCTGTAATAATGATCCAGTAGATACCCCGCCAATCCGCCTCCGATGGCATAATCACCGGCAGGATCAGGGAAAGCCTGCTGCAACAATTCCCCGGTGCGGTTCACGACGCTCGGGGCCATTTTATAAGTTCCGAGAATCAGCTTGGGGCGCAGGCGGCCGCCGAAATTCGCCAGCCAGAGTTCGAAGAGTTTTTTCCTGTTCTTCAGCCGTTTCATCCCTTTTGCCGACCGGATCAGATATCCTTTATCCATCAATTCATGAATCACGGCATGGGTCCTGTCGATCGAAATCCCGGCTCCTTCCGCCAGTTTCCGCATTGTTAGATTGGCTGCATCCGGTTGCGCCAGCAGGATGAATAAAAGCTGCAGCCCCTTGGGTTGTGAAATATTTGCGGTGTCTTTTACGCTTTTCTTTGGAAGTTTTTTACCTTGAACAGAGACATAGAGCCGGCCTGGCACATGAATGCAGGCATTCCCGAGGCAATCCATAAAACAAATACCATTTTTTCTCAAGTCTTCACCGATGAGATCATTGACATATTCAGCCATGATGAACAGGTTTTCATCCCGTTTTCTTTCCGATAAACGCCAATGATCGGGAAGAGGGCGCTTGATAATGCCCCTGATCTCAAGTTTGAACCGAATCCTGTCATCCGGTAAATCCAAAAATAAAAAATGCCCGCCTTTTTTATCACTTCTTCCAGACTCATTATCCAGGTTTACCTTCGTAATATCTTGAATTCTCCGGATAATTTCCAGGCAATTGTTTTTTATGGCTTTAATATTCATTAATTATGTCCATTGTTCGACAATATTTAATGTTCGATCAGAGCAGATCAATAGGAATTCTGAATATGGAGATTCCGACCTGTCCAATAAACGCCCGCAGCCAGACAAAAATGGGCGGACAGGAGAATCAGGAGGATTCCTGTCTTTGTCCTGTGAAGACCGGTCATCATCTTCTTTGCTTCCCAAGCGTTCATCTCTGAACCAACGCCTGTCATTCCCCAAATGCAAAAGGCAAGAAATTTGCCCGGGAATTAAATCATCTTCAATCCCAATGCCTGCGCCATCGAATCAAAATCATGGTCATCGTGAAGGAGGGGGAATCCGTGGCTGCCGCAGAACGTGGCAATGATCACATCGATCGTCTTGCGTACGGTGATCCCTTTCTTGCGCAACAGACGGTAATTGCCTGCGGACCGCACAGCCATCTCGCGGCCCAGCATATCGGCGCAGGGTAATCCGGATAATAATTTCAAGGCCAGACGGAAATCCCTTTCCCGCCGGAATCCCTGCAGGACCTCCGCGAGGACAAGGTCGCCTGTGAGGACCGTATCCCGGGCAAGAAGACCGTCCAGCATATCGGTCTGCCTCGTGATACGGCCGTTGAAATAGTCGATCCAGACCGATGAGTCCACGAAAATCAACTGTCCAGCCTCACTGCGTCAAGATCTCCGCTCCAATGCAGTTTCCCCCGGTATTTTCGTATGGACTTCTGCCTGTTGAGGCGGATGAGAAGATGAAGCCCCTGCTCGATGGCCGCCTTCTTCGTGCGCAGGCCTGATATTGCCATGGCCTCCTGCATCAGGCCGTCGTCTATCACCACGTTGGTTCTCATCCTTCCGCTCCAATGTGTATGAGTTCGTCTAAATATACACATTCATTCGAAAAATACAAAATGAAAAATCATGCTGCGGGGGGAAAAGGCTCGCAGGACGTTGAAATTCCCCGGCCGTGAACTGCCGGGGAATCATCGATCTGAAAAGAAAAAGACATGGATATGCACTCGCTTATCCCGCGGCCTGCCGCAGGGAATGCGCACGCTGTCAGAGTCCATGCGGAATAATCAGAACAGCCCGTCTTACCGGACGACGCACACCTTCCTGCCCGCAGTCAGGCCTGTATTTGTCCGGAGCTGCAGGACATACACTCCGGAGGCGAGCCCGCTCCCGTCCAGTTGGACCGAATGCTGCCCGGCATGCAGCGCACCCGGGAGGAATGTCCGGATTTCACGTCCCCGAAGATCCGAGAGGACCAGCCGCGTCTGAGCGGAGGCCGGGATATAAAAACAAACAACAGTCGATGGATTAAAGGGATTCGGGAAGATGGATTGAATGACGGGCGTGCCCGGCAGGCGCGAAGATCCGCCGGAACCTACCGCAGAGCCTGTCTGCCCGGTCATGCAAATCGTTGTAATGGACCTTGCCGGGACATCCAGCGGCGACGATGGATCGAACGCTCCGAGATCCTCGCCGAATTCGGTTTCCGATGTGCGGATCACGGATCCGTATGCCATTTGATATCCGCCCAGATCCAGGGACAGCGATTCATCCGTCTGCGAAACATTGAGGATCACAGCTGTCAGGGAATCCCCGTCCGCGCTGATATAGGCGGAAAGTCTGATATTTTTCGAATCCACATCCGCGGTGATGCGTTTCCAGCCCGGATCGATGAATTTCGAGAACTGCCTGAACGCGTAATATCTTCCGGTCAGACTGAATCCGTCCGATGTCTCCCAGCCTGAGGAATTCCACGGATTGTCGATCTTGACGAGCTCGTTATCGCCAGGCCACATGAGACCCCAGTGGAGATAGGCGGACACTTCCTCGTAAACGAGCGAGTTGTGCATGATCCATGCCGTATTCAGCCAGTCCGCGTCTCCGTTGCTGTACTCAGTCTGGAACCTGGGCTTGTCTCCGAATCCGGAGGCCATGGCTTTCATGGCCGGCAGAAACGCATCCGGATGCTTCGGATCCCCGCCGTGATACAGATGATGGGCATAACCGAACACCTGGTCATGGTTGAAATACCTGGCGTAATTCTGAAAGAGATTGTACCCGATGCCGAGCACTTCGGAGGCGAGCAGCTTGGGCGGATTGCCGCGCGCCTGCAGCGCATCATAAACGGCGTTCAGGGCGCTGTCGTATCCGGCCTTGCCGTTCTTCTCCGTTTCGAGCAGTTCGCAGGTCTCCCAGGTGTCGACGTACCCTGGTTCGTTCTGAATGCTCACGTATTCGGGCACGATCCCGAGTTCCTCGTATGCATCCAGGGACTCCGCCCAGTACTGCCCATACCCTGCGTAGTCGAAATGGCCGTCTTTCTTGACCAGCGTGCCGCCGTTTTTCGTGCTGTTGTTGCTCTTCAGATACGCAGGCGGCGACCATGAGGAAAACAGAATCTTCACCGGATGACCCAGGTAATCCTCTGCTGCAGCCGCGATTTCCGGACTGTGAGGATTAAAAGCGCCGGCCGAATGTCCGTACTGGTTCCCGAAACGGAGGATGTCCGTCCCGAGATCCTCGAACATATAATAATAGATGTCTTCCTTGTACGGATGGGCGGTCAGCCAGTTGTCGTAATAGTAAGCGGAGCCGCCGAATCCCTCGATGGTTTGATGCGTCTCAGCCGGGGCAAAGGATCCCGTGGCTGAATGGACGATTCCGCCGCCTAATAAAACACAAAATGCGAAAAAAACAGCCATCCGGGCGCTCAAGCGGCTGTTGGAATTTCCGGAATACAGATGCATGTCTCTACTCCAATTCGAGCATGATGACGGATTTCGAAGGCATCTTCACGTTCACGATCCTGCCTTCGACCTTGAAATCCGAAAAGGCGGCGGGCTTGACCTCTTCCGGTTTCCCGAAATCGTTGTGCGCGTTCATCGTTTTTGCAGTCATGATTTCCGCCTTGACCTTCCGGATCTTCTCGATGCCGCGCAGGTCGCATGCTACAGGCATGCCCTTGACCGGATCCAGATTGGCCAGGGACACGTGGATTTTGCCGGATGCGTCGCGGGATGCGGAAACTGAAAGCGCAGGCAGGCTCCTTTTGCCGAGCGTGTAAT
>JAFGEX010000065.1 GCA_016931355.1 bacterium | reverse complement strand
GGCGCAAAGGCGTGCCTGAACCAGTCCAGGACCGGACCTGCCTTCAAATCCCGGACCGGATCGAGGAACCAGTCTCCTGTGAAGCCGTAATTGTTGGTCAGATAGCAGAAGGCCAGCACTCCGGCCAGGGAGCGCTCAGCCCGAAGCCATTCTGTTTCTAGCTGCAGCCAGTAAGCCTGAAACCGCCTGTTTGCCTCCGGATCCGAGAAATCACCGAGATAATAACTGTAATTGGGCACAGTCAGGAAGGACGGAGACCCGTTCCGCCACAGCCAAACCCATCCGTATTCGTTCACCAGCTGGGCGGACATACTCGTGAACATGTCCGAAAATTCCCTCGGCCAGTAACGAAGATCCCCGAGCGGCCTCGGATTTTCGTCCAGGTAGGATTGAAGATTCGGCCTCCAGCCTGGAGCTGTGTAAGGATGAGGCTCGTCCATTTCATCCATTTCCATATGCTCCGAAGTCATGTACCCGGCGTCCCACGGCCGCGTGGGATCAATCCGCTTGATTTCCGGTATGAGCGTGTTGCCGATAAAGGGGTCCCAATTCTCGTTGATCGCATCCCAGATCGCGATGCAAGGATGACTGCCGTCCGACCAGACCCAGTCCGTGTACTCCGCACGGATTTGTTCATCCCATCCGTGATTCTGCCAGTACAGCCATTCATTCTGCAACAGGAGGCCGGCGGAGTCCGCGATGTCGTACCAGAACCGCGGCGCAATGCCCACGCAGATGCGCATGGCGTTCCAGTGAACCTGTTCCGGTATGTCCGCCAGAAGCCTGCGAACCCAGTTTCTATCCCATGGCAGGGCCCTGCAATCCGGGTCCTCGAAGAAACGGTGAAGGGTGATGTTGGAGCCGCGCAAGGGAATCCGCCGGCCGTTGAGCCTGAAGAACCGGCCGCGTATCCCGAAATCACGCATGCCGAAATCCGCGGTCATCCTGTCGTTCATTCCGTCATCCGCAACCAGGAATGCTTCCGCATGGTACAGGAACGGATCATCCGGAGACCAGAGACGGGGGTTTTTGAGAGGTAATTCGATCTCCACGGAGGTCAACGCGTCCCTTTTCACGGAAACCCGGCGTCCGGCTGCAGAGACCCGGCTGCGGGTACTTTTTTCGCGGATGGAAATGTCCACTGTGCAGGAATCCCACATGGGAGAGCCGTAAAAAATCTGTGAAGGCCTGAAGCTCCGGATCAGCAGTTTGGCGGTTGCCGTTTCCCTTTCAGCGTTCGGAAGCATCAGCAGCCGGTGAATGCGGAAAGCTCCTGTAAAGGAAAGAAACACATCATCCCAGATGCCCGGAATGTAGTTGACTTTTTCCTTGTCCGTCCCGCCCGCCGCCTGGCTTGGAAGCCAGATCCGCTCACCCACGCGGACCAGTATTTCGTTCTCTTCGCCGAACTTAAGGAACTTCGCAACAGGCAGATCGATCGGCGTAAAACAGGATATGGACAGGCCGGCGTCCATGCCGTTCACGTAAACCTGCGTGACGAACTGGCTTTTGAGCAGGGTCAATACCGCTTCCCTGCCCTCCAGCGAATCAGGGATGAAAACCTTTCTTCTGTACCAGCTGTACATCGGCTCATAGCGCCGCTGCGTGAGGTCATGTTCCATCCTGAATGTCACTGCCTCCGGCTCCGGAAACAATGCAGGGTAAGATTCGATGCGCGGCTCTGCGAGATGAATGAGGCCGGGCACCGGGCAGTTGCGGGTGAACGCTCCAGGCGGGAATGCATCAGCGGTTTGATCGAACTGCCAGATGCCGTTGAGATTGATGTTGACCCTGCCTCCTGCATCGAGCAGGGCAGGCATTCCGATTGCGAATGCGACTATCCCTTTCTTCAGGACACCCATAAAAGGCCCCCTCATGCCTGCCCGTTGAACTCCTTCAAGGCCTCGATCATGGCAATCACGTTTTCGACCGGCGTATTCCCCTGGATGTTGTGTATGGTGTTGAAGATGAATCCGCCGTTTCCCGAGAAAATTTCGCAGCGACGCAGAACTTCCTCCCGGACCTCGGCCGGTTTCCCGAACGGAAGCGTTTTCTGCGTATCAACGCCCCCGCCCCAGAATACGATTCTCTCCCCATATGTCTTTTTCAACGAAACGGGATCCATTCCCGCAGCCGAACACTGCACCGGATTCAGGATGTCGAAGCCCGCTTCGATCAAGGACTCGATGAGCGGCTCCACGGCTCCGCATGAATGTTTGAACGTCTTCCAGGACGTGTTCGCGTGAATCCAGTCATTGAGCCTTTTGTAATAGGGCATGTAAAGACTGCGGAAAGTATCCACAGAGCAGAATTGCGAGGTTTGCGTGCCGAAATCCGTACCGCAAATGAAAACCACATCAACCGCATTTCCAACCGCCGGCCTGATTTTCTTCAGGTTTTCAACCGCGATCAGACTCTGCCTGTCGAAAATTTGATGGATGTAATCCTGCCGCGTCAGGGTGGACAGGTACCATTCCTCAATGTCCCGGATGCCTCTGGGATGCTTGAGAAACGACGCAGGGACCAACGCAATATCCCCGAGGGCCGTGCCCCCGAAATTGGCGATCACGCCGCGGCCTGTTGCCTTCGCCCGCAAGGCCTCCAGCCTGAAATATTCAATCACCTGATCCGTTACAGGTCCGAACTCTTCCAGATTGTCTTCAACGTTCAGCCTGTGCTCATCGATCGGTTCCTGGCGGATGATGGAATCAAAAAAATAACCGTTTTTCGGCATCCTTCCCGAAGGCGGAACAGAGGTGTCTCCTGCCGGGAAAATGAGCGTATTGTCGTTCGCATCCTTTATGGTGCGGAAATCACCGGGCACGAGCACTTCAGGGCCGTTGGGCAATTTCCACTGCTTCCAATCCTCATTCCGGAACCCGAAAAGGGTTTCGTAGGGGGATATCCCCTCTACGTCTATTCCAATGACTTTCTGAAGATCCTCTTCAAGCAGGCCCAGCATCTGATAGGGTTCATGCACCTTGACCGGTCTTTTCTCCAGGCCGTAATGCTCCCTTAAGGCGGCAACGATAGCCACATGCATGCCGGTAACGGATGTTGAGCCGAAATCAACAGGAACGCGGCCCGTTTCCTGATGAGCCAGGCTGCTGCGGACCATTTCCCGCGAAGTCATAAGCGCCCTTTCTGACTACATGGAATCAGCGGCTCCTGCATTCGCCTCCATGCTCCGGAAAACCGGATGGTTCGAGGATACACTCTTTCAACCTGTTTCCCTGCAGAAAAAATTCCATTCTTCCACGACTGCATCCTGCCGGATGTCCTTTCCCATCAGGATCAGTTCCGTCGGGCCTCCGTCGTCCTTGCAGGAGGCCATTCGTGTGTTTCCGAAGCAGCCCTGCACGGATACCGCGCCGTTCCCGTCCGAGATCCGGACAAAGCCCTTGATCCGCAGCAGACGCGATGACTCTGCCTTCACGAACCTTTCCAGGGTTTCCATGGACACGGGCCTGACGGTCTTGATCACCGCGGAACCGATGTCCGGCCTGCCGGAAGGCTCTAAGACCGCGCCGGGCATCTTGTTTTTCGCAGCAGCCGTGTCCTGTCCGGGGATAGAAAAAAAATCTCCCATTTCACAGCTGCAATGAGTGGTGACCATCAGGGTGCAAAACGGATTCAGTTCCCGTATCCTGGATTCCACGGATGCGAGCCCTCCCGCGCAAAGGTCCGATTTGTTGATCAGAACCGAATCCGCAATCCGGACCTGCCTGCCCATCCTCGGAATCTGGCTTTCCATTCTCAGGAAGGTGCAGGCATCCGCCACGCACCAAACCCGTGCAAGCGCATAATGCTTCTCCATCCCGCCCTGCTGCAGGATCTGCAGGATGCCGACCGGATCCGCCAGGCCTGTCGCCTCGAGAATGACCGCATCCGGACGGACGTCGCGCGCTATCCCGGACAGGGCGTTGATGAACTCCGGCAGCAGGCAAACGCAGAACACGGAACCCCGGTTGATCTCCACCAGTTCGAACGGTTTTCCGCATTGCCTGAGCTCCCGGCCGTCCAGCCGGCCCGGCGCAAATTCATTCTGTATGACTGCAATCCTTTTTTTATCCGCGAATGCCTCCAGGAACCTCTTCAGAAAGGTCGTTTTGCCGCTGCCGAGAAATCCGGTTACCAGGAAAAACGGGATTTTCATTGTATCTCCTTGATCCACTCCTTGATGATCGCAGCGGCCGGCACATTCCCCTCCGCCTTCACCTTGTAATGGACCATGACGACGGCCGGCGTGACGGCCACGCCGTATGACAGAATCTGTCCGGGATCCGTAACTGCCGTAACAGGCATTTCCACGCCGAGCTCCCGCAACGCCTGAGCCAAAACGGGCATCGCCCGGTCGCATTCCGCATCGTTCTTTCCCAGAATCAGGATTTCCCCCCTTCGGGTCCGGATCTTGTATTGAAGTTTTTCATAAATCCGTCGCCGGATGGCGGCAATGAGCCTTTCCCTGGGAGGGATCTGGGATACAAACGCAATCCTGCCGTCTATGCAGATGGTCGGGATGTTCTTGACCATGAGCGAGGTCATGAACTGAACGGAATCCGCATGCTTGATCTTATGCTCCCGCCATTCCACGATGCCCTCAAATTCCGGCGCCACCTGCCGGACGGATTCGACCATGTACTGGCAAGGCGCGCATGCTTCGGAATCCAGGGTGATGATGTCCACAATGACCTTCCCGGTCTGGCCGTAATCGCTCATATCGAGGAGGTCCCTGGTTTTGGGGCCTGTTTTCAGCGCTTTCGCGATTTCCAGTTGATAGGGATCCTGCAGCATCACGGCAATCGCCTCGATGTTCGATGGAGGCGTTGCATAGGGCAGGTCGCATCCGGGCGCCAGGATGAATCCGGTCTCCCCTCCTGTTTCAAGGCATTCCACGGCGTTGCGTCTGGCATCATCCGGCGATCCGAGAAGCAGGACAACCGTGAGCTGCAGATTGCCGCCGAAGCTGATGCGGTTTTCCAGGCAGATGTCCCGCACATAATCCAGGGGGATGTTTTCATCAATGGAGATGTTGTCCGGTTTGCAGGCGCACATTTCCGTAATGTTCTGCTGAGCGTGGCCGCAGACGAAAAACGAGCCCTGCCTGCCGCTCGAACGGATATGGGAAAAAAGCGCGGAGGCCGGATTGCGAACGAACTTCTGGAAGGCATCCGGGCCGATCTGGCTGGTCAACGGATCCACCACTGCAATGACATCGCAACCGGCGTCCGTATAATAATCCGCCATTCGCAGACCGACATCCCGGGTGAATGCCAACAGATCATGCACGCTCTTTTCATCCTCCAGCATCTTCATGAACAGATCCGTCCCGTAAAGGTGCATGGCCAGGGTGAACGGGCCCGTGATCAACCCGTACAGGGCAATGTCCGGATGCGCCTTCCGCATCATCCGGGAAGCCTCGAGCACTACAGGGATGCGGCCTTCATCCTTCGCCGGGATGCGGAGGTCCGAAAACGCCCTCCCGGATGCCAGGGGATGAGACGATACAGCAGGCGGATTTTCATCCGACCAGACCAGGCTGCATCCGAGAGCCTCCGCCTCTATTTGCAGATCGAATGCGACAGGCAAGCCGTCAGGCCTGTACCGCCGGACTGCTTCAGCCGCTCCGGCAGCCATCCTATCCGCTGAGCGAAGGTAATCACCCGCCTTTTTTCCGATCAAGGCGCCGCCGTGGCATCCGACGAAAGGCAACCAGGGGATCCGGTCCACGGGCTTTAGCGCCATCGCAGCCCGGATGCGTTCCCTGCCTGTCATGACATTTGATTTGGCCATATCGCTCCCCTGTGCCTGCTCCCTTTTCTGCGGGAAAACAACCCGCCCGTTTCCGCTTATCGGAGCCGCGTGTTCCCGTTCTTACGATGCCAGCCGGTCCAGCAAATGCACCGCGCCCTGAGGATCCGGCGCATAGCCGTCCGCCCCGATCTGATTGGCGTAATTCAATGTGACAGGCGCGCCCCCGACCAGGATTTTGGTCTGCGGATATTTGTCCCGTATGAATTTCACTGTTTTTTCCATGTTGACCATGGTGGTCGTCAACAACGCGCTGAGGCCCACTGCGCAGCCCGGTTTCTGTCCCACCGTTTCCATGAATTTTTCAGTTGACACGTCCACGCCGAGATCGATGACTTCCCATCCGTTCCCCTCCACCACCATGGCCACCAGCTTCTTGCCTATGTCATGCAGATCCCCGGCCACGGTGCCGACCACGAACACGCCCCTTCGTTTGACCTCGCCTGTCTGGAAATAGGGCTTCAGATGCTCCATGACCGTGTTCATAGCCTTAGCAGCCATGAGCAGCTCAGGCACAAACACCTCGTTCCGTCCGAACCGTTCCCCGATTCTCTGCATGCCTGCCATGCATCCCTCCAGAATCCCGGAAGGCTTGATCCCTGATTCAAGGGCCTGTCTGGCGATTTCATCCGCCCCATCCTGGCCTTTCAGCTGGGGCGGATATCCGGAATTCCTGTTGATTTTTCCGCTTTCGATGCAAATAGAAAGTTGTTCGATCAGTTTTTCCATGGCTTTTCCTTTTTTATGTGGAGTGATCCCCTATGTTTCGCGAACGATGAGCGTCGGGAGAATGACATGCTGCTGGCTGCGGACATCCATGCCCTGCTGGTATTGAAAGATGATCTCTGCGGTTTTTCTGGTCATGTCTTCGAAATGGCCGTCTATGGAAGTGATGCCGGGTGTAAAATACCTGGCCAGGTCCGTATTTCCATAGCTGATCACCGAAATCTCATGCGGAATCCTGAAACCCCATTCCAGCAGCCTTCCGACTGCAGTGACCGCATCCATGTCATCACAGCAAAAAATGCCCTGAATCCTATTTTCCTCAAGCCACCCGGATGTCAGGCTCTGCACCCGGTCGATGACCAACGACCGGGTGGCAGGCGATCCGGATTTGACCTGATCCCTGAATACGGTTTCCATATATTCCTGAACCAGATTCCGGCCCGCCCCAATCGGATTCTTAAGAAAGGCGACCGCCTGAGGCGAGCGGTTGAGAAGATATTGGGCGGCACGCCTGACTCCCAGATCATGGCTCTGAATCACATAGGCGAAATGGGATCCTGACAGGGTGTGGTCGAGCAGCATGACCAGAGCCCTTCCTGTGGCCAGCTCCCTGTAGAAGGACGCGGTTTTGGTTTCGTCGAAAGTGGGCACGATGATGATAGCTTCGTATCCCTGCCGCAGCAGATGGCCGACCAGCCGTATCTCCTCCTGCCAATTGTTGTAGGAAAGATAGTGATCGATATCGCGGCCTGCCTTCGCCGCCTCTTCCTGCATGGACAACAGGATACCTTGCATTTGCGCAGAGAAGAAGGGAATGACGACGGCCCATGCCTCCTTGCGGGGTTCCAGGCCGGATACGAAGGATCCCTTCCCGGGTTTTTGAATGATCAGCCCCTCGTCCGCCAGGTTTTTCAGCACCCGCTTGGCTGACTCCCGGGACACCCGATGCCTTCGCATGATTTCATTAATGGAATCAATGCGGGATCCGGGTGGGAAATCCTGCATGATGATGGACTCGCGGTATTTTTCCACGAGCCGCTGATAGATAGGCTGCGATGGATTTTCCGTTTCAGACATCAAATGATCCCGCCGGGAGAATAATGAAAAAAAGGAGATTGCATTTCCCGCTGCCGGAAGCCGTCTTATTGAAGTGCCCAGGCAGCGAAATGCCGGGGAATGCGCTCACTGTCACAGCTAATATAGGCGAGTATTTTGAAAAACACAAGAAAAATCACATTACATCACATCAAATTTAAACAATTGATGTCACTGCCATCAAACGAAGGGGGCTCTTTTGAATGAATTACCCCGCCGCAAGCAGCGGGGTATCAAAAGAAAACCCAAAACACAATGCGCCCAATGGGCGGGGAATTTCACCCTTAAAGATGAAAATCTTAAATCCTTAAACATTTACCCCTTGCGTTGAAGCGGCCTTGTCATTAATTTAGAATTCCGGCCCGGAGGATCAATGGAAAATATCCGTATCGGCCAGCGCTGGATCAGTGAGATGGAGCCCGAATTGGGGCTTGGAATGGTCATCGGCGCGGACCGGAGAACAGTCAGAATATTGTTTCGTGCAGGCGGCTGTGAGCGGCAATACGCCCTTGCATCCGCACCGATACAGCGTGTCCGTTACAAGCCAGGCGACTCCATACGAACCCGGGACGGCTCCGTTCTTTCGGTTGAAAAAACTGCGGACAGGGACGGAATCCTGATTTACACCGGGAACGGCCGGGAAATATCCGAACAGGATCTCTGCGACACGCTGAGTTTCACCACACCGGAAGAACGCCTGTCAAGCGGGCTGGTTGGAGGCATTGCCGCCTTTGATCTCAGGCTGAACACGCTTCTCTTCCGCTCTTCATGGCAAAAATCCCCCGCATTTGGATTTCAAGGGGGCAGGATAGACCTGATCAATCATCAGATACATGTGGCTCATGAAGCATCGAGCAGGCCGGCTCAACGAATCCTGCTTTCGGACGAGACGGGTCTCGGTAAAACCATCGAAGCCTGCCTCATTCTCCACCGCCTCCTGCTGTCAGAAAGGATCAGTCGGGTACTGCTTTTAGTGCCGGAATCTCTGGTACATCAATGGTTCGTCGAACTTTTGAGAAAATTCAATTTGGTTTTCCGGCTGGTGGATGAAGATTACTGCAACTCCATCGAAAATACGGCATCTGACGCCAATGCCTTTCTCCAGGATGCCCTGTGCCTGTGCGACATCCATTTTCTCGCGGACAAAGAGAAGCGGTCTCATCAGGCGGTTGCAGCAGGCTGGGACCTGGTCATTGTGGACGAGGCCCATCACCTGACTGTGGGGAGCAGGGCATTCCGGATGGTTCAGGAATTGGGTTCACGGACCAGGGGGCTGATCTTTCTGACTGCGACCCCCGAACAATCCGGTCCTGAAAACCATTTCTCCCTTCTGCATCTTTTGGATCCGGAACGTTATCCGGATTTCAAATCCTTTCAGCAAGAGGAGCGTCATTACAGCAGTGTTGCCCGCCTGGCTGGAATTCTGATGGAGGGCCTTGCCCTGGATGCAGAGAGCAGGAGAAGTCTGGCTGCATTGAATCTGACGGCGGGCATATTCCCCGGGGCAAGCCCCGGGCGAAGTGAGCGCATACAAATGCCTTTCCCCCTACAGATCGGCGATTCCCCGCCGCAAGCGGCGGGCAGCTTCAATCTCGCCGCCGGGCCGCTCCCGCAAACCTCCCTGGAACGCGAGCGCATTGCGAAGGAACTATTGGACCAATACGGCACAGGACGTGCCGTATTCCGCAACACGCGCACGGCCATGAAAGACTGGCCGCAGAGGCAGGTGCATCTGCATCCGCTTCAGGGAGAAGCGGAACTCCTGCAGCGTCTCAATCAGGAATTCCTGGCGGATGAACTTTCTTTTTCCGAAAATATCCCTTATGACTATTCCGGGGATCCCAGAATCTCCTGGCTGGCCGGCCTGCTGAAAGCGTTGAAGGGGGAAAAAGCGCTGTTGCTCTGCCGTTCCATTGACAAAGTGCGCGCCATAGACCCTGCACTGAGAAAGCGCATCAAAGTGCATCCCGCACTCTTCCATGAAGGCCTGAGCCTGCTTCAGAGGGATAGAAACGCAGCCTGGTTTGCCGCAAAAGAAGGGGCCTCCCTACTCCTGTGCTCAGAAATCGGCTGTGAGGGACGGAATTTCCAGTTTGTGCATCACCTCGTCCTGTGGGATCTGCCCCTGGATCCCGAGTTGCTGGAACAACGCATCGGCCGTCTGGATCGAATCGGACAAAAAGGCGTCATTCATATCCATGTCCCCTATGTTCAGGGCAGCAGCCAGGAAACCGTTGTCCGCTGGCATCATGAAGGCCTGAACGATCTTGCCGCCTACCTGCCCGGAGCTCATGAACTCCATGATAAATGGGGCGCTCATGTCCGAAGCCTGGCTGAGGGAAACGGTCATTTGCAGAAAGATCTCGATGAGATTCGTGCCGACAGGGAAAGCACCGTTATCAAAATGAAAAAGGGCAAGGACCGGCTGCTGGAACTCCATTCCTTTCATCCAGGCAGATCCATGGACCTGATCCGCATGATCCGGAAAGCGGATGAGGATCCGGAATTTGAATCCTATTGCCGGTCGCTGCTCGGGCATTTCGGAGTCCGGATGGAGAAAACAGCAGGCCGCAATTATGCCCTTTTCTTCGACCTTTTGGTCCATCCCGATTTCCCCGTTCCGGTGATGCGGGATGAGAACCTGACAGCGACATTTGAGAGGGGAAAGGCTCTATACAGAGAGGATATCGAATTCCTGACCCTGGATCACCCGATGATCACCGGCGCCATGGATCTGATTCTGGGCTCCGAGACCGGAAATTCCGCGGCAGCCATCTGGCCGGACGCTGAATCCGAGGAGATCCTTCTGGAAGCCATTTTCATCCTGGAATGCGTGGCTCCGCCCCGTCTTCAAATCGGCCGTTTTCTTCCGCCTGCTCCCATTCAGTGCATGGTGAATGACCTGCTGGAAGACAAAGGACCGGCCCTTTCTTCTAAAATCCTATCCGGCAGCCTCCGGAATCTTCCCCTGTCCGTGCTCATGAAAAACATCCCATCCCGGGAGACGCTGGGGAAAATGATCTCCCGTTGCCGGGAGATCGCCGCATCGGCTGTTCCGGAAATCATCACAAAAGGCTTGCGGGACCTGGAAGCGGAATATCAATCGGAAATGAAAAGATCGGAAAAACGGAAGTCTCTTCACCCGGCTGCAGGCTGCCGGGACATCGGTTTTCTGCGTGAAGAGAGAGACTTTTTGGAAAAAGCGATTCGATCGGCACGACTCAGACTGGACGCATTGATGCTGGTTTTTAAATGCCGGTCAGGAAGATCCCTTGAATAAATCATCCAGTTTCTTCCTGGCATCTGCCTGCCGATCTGAGGCTTTCTGCCTGGTGCGGACAGCGTCGAAGTATTCGCAAAAATTCGGCTCTTCCTTGTCGGGCGTGAATTCCGCCTGCGGTTCGCGGCACTGGTGATAAGCGGCCGCGTCATAGAAACGGCAATTGCGGCAACAATGCAGCGGTTTCCTGCAGGACGGACAGAGTTCCTGCCTCGCGACTTTGTGATCCAGCTGATGCTCGCTCCTGCAGTAGTAACATCTGATTTTCATGGCGAATCCCTCTTCTCTTCTTCCTGCATCCGGACATACAGGTTGGCACGAAACTTGGCCCTGGCCCCCCCCTCGCTCATGTACCTCACCTTGCCGAAAATGGGACGAGACGGCCATGCCCGGTCGTGAACACCGCCGATCGACCATGCCACACCCGCGTAACCGTTGGGATCCCGGCCGTCCAGGGAGTACCTGTCGTTCAGGCGAATGGCCGTGGACAGGGCCTTTTCGGCATCTTCGCTCCACTCCAGGATTTTTTTCGCCCAGTACATGCGCATGTATCCGTGCATCTTCCCTCTTTGCATCATCTCCTTCTGCGCCGCATTCCACAATTCGTCATGCGTTTCCGCGCTCTCCAACCGGCTCTCCGGATACAGATAGGGCCGCGGATCCGCTTCATGCTCAGCAAGGCTTTTCCGCGCCCAGCCTGGAAACGCGGATACCTTGTCATAATCCGCATGATAATGACAGAAATTGTCCGACAGTTCGCGCCGGACGATCAACTCCTCCAGAAAGGCCTCCTGATCCGGCTCAGGAGCACCGGATTGCTGGGCCTCCCACGCCACACGCTGTGCGGAAATCTGGCCGAAATGCAGAAAGGGGGACAGGTTCGACTGGCCGTCCCTTGTCGGATCATTTCTGGTTTCAGCGTATCCGGGCAGTTTCAAACGAATGAAATCTTTCAGCATCCTGTCCGCCGCCCTGAAACCCGGGCTGATCCAATCCACCTGGGTCCTGGACGCTGCGCATTTTACCGTTCGCAGTGCCTGTTCCCAATCGACGGGCTTCAGCATATCCGCGGTATTAAATGGATGCTTTCTCACCCGGGGGAATTCCGTCAGAAAGTTGTCTTTCAGGCGGTTGATCTTCGGCCTGAGGGTATAGGCGCCGTATTCCGCCTTCTGCGATGCGATCCGGCAGGGGACGATGTTGTGGCTGTCCACTTCATGGACAGGAACGGAAACCTGTCCCAGCACCGCCTTGGTCCAATCGCGCTTGATCCGCAACGGATCGAAATCCGTTACCAGAAGCGCGGCCCGGAGATCATTCAAATAGGCCGGCAATGTCTCCACAGGCCGTCCCGCCATCACCTGCAGGGGGATGATCCTGGCTCTTAAACGGCTCTCCGTTTCAGAAAGGCCTTTTATCATGAAATCATAATGCCTCGTCTCCGCGGCTCCGAAACGGGGGACGAGGCAGAACACGACATAAAGGGGAGACTTCGTTTCGACCGCCATGGACTGGGCATAGAGCAGGGACCAGTTGTCCTGGGCACGCTGGTCTCGGCTCATCCAATACACGACCGGACCGGCGGAAACGCTGCCTTCGCGCATGATGAAAACGCGTTGCTCCATTGTTTGTTGATTGTGCAACATTCCCCGCCCTTCACGCCCGACGTCCTTGCATGAAAGCCCCTCCCCAGCGCCGGGCTGCCATCATCCCTTCCAGGATCGCAGCCGCCGCATCAGGTCATCATCAGAAAATAGGCCGTCCCGGAGACCGCGATCTGAATCGTCATGTTGTCTATGCCGTGATTGCTGAATCCTTCCACAATTGCGCCGACCAAACCGCAGAAAAAAGCAAGCTGAAGCGCTTTGAGCATGGAATATCCCATGAGCAGCGTTGCGATGAAGACCACCAGCATGCCGAAGAAAAAAACGGCCGCGGATCCTTCAATGCTTCTCTCGGCTGGAACACGGTCCAGTGTCGGCACTGTGTAACGGTGCTTTCCCCATCGGGCTCCCACAGGCTCCCCGATGGCATCTCCCCATCCGGCGACGAGATATCCGATCGGCGAGAATTGTGCGAAAAAAAGATTGGAAAGCAGGCCTCCTGCCGCTGTTGCAAATAGCGGCACCAGGATAAAGAAGGTGGCGTGGGGTTCATCCCTGGGTCTGGCCAGCGCATCATAGAAAGGAAATCCCTTCCCGCGGAAACAGGCATACAGCACACACACGGCGATCCAAAAACCAAAAAGAGTCACAGCCTGGAACCCAAACAGAATCTGCAAGACGGCCGCCACGGTAAAAATCATAAAATGAAAAATTTTTCTGGTGTAGGAAACCACCATCCGCTTTTTCCTGAAAAGCCATCCTGCAAACCCCGCCGTGTAGGCTGCATACAGGAGAAGCAGGGGGGAAAGGATCAGCACGACATGAAGGTTGAGAAGGGAGCGCCTGATCAATTCCAGCACAGTCCTCATGTTGCTTCGAATATTGATGCTGACGGATGAAAAATGATCGCGGAGAACATTCGTGCCGGATTCATCCTGGATGATGTGTATTCTCTCCTGGCCGGGGAGGGAAACCCTCTCTATCCGGAACGGCTCCTTTTGTTTCCATGCCCAGGCGCATCCCAGGGCAAAACAGAAAACCAGCAGGGGAAGGCCGCGCCGGACATGGAGATGCCGGCTGACGCCGGCGATGCGTGTCAACTGCCTGGCAATCAACAGGGAAAAGGCGAGACTGACCGAAACGGCGATCGCATCTCCGGGCCATGATGTTGCGGCCTTGCTGAAAGGCCCCTTCCTTGCCGCGGTCCAAAAAATAAAACCGAGGCTCAGAAAGAAAAGCAGAAAAAGGCAGGCCCTGAAAAAAGTTCTTCTTGACATGCTGGCCTTTTAAGAACGCCTGTTCCCCATCAGGAAAGGAATTTTTTCAATCCGATCCAGCTGCCTAAATATCCAAGCACCAGTCCGAGGATAACGGGCACCAAAAACCAGGGGGCGGGAATGTACAATAAATTGGGCAACCGGGAGTGCAGGATGAACACCAGTATCCAGGCCACACAGGATGCGATACAGCCGCCGATTCCTCCCTGTATCAGGCCCTGTATGAGATAAGGACGCCTGATGAAACCCCGGGTTGCCCCGACCAATTCCATGATTTCAATGTTCTTCCTCTGGGCAAATATGGTGAGGCGGATGGTATTGGAGACGAGCAATATGGCCGCAGCCAGAACGATCAGGAAAAGAACGCCGTCAATCACAAGGATCAGGTCGCTGTACCTGTCTATCGAATGGTACAGCTTGTCATGGAAGACCACTTCATCGACACCGGGCAAGCCTTGAATCGCATTGATCCTATCCCGGATGCGGTTCTGAGTCATAAACGGGCCGGACAGCTTGACCTGGAAGGAGGCGGGCAACGGATTATCACCGTAAATTTCAAGCGGGTCCTGGCCGAATTCATTCCGGAAAGTTTCCAGTGCCGCATCCCGGGAAATATAGCTGATTTTTTCAATTCCTTCCATGGATCTCAATGTCTCTTGCAGGCCCCGTATCCCGGATTCATCCGTACCCTGGTCCACAAAGACCTCGAAGGTCATCCGGTCCCGAAAAATCCTCACCATTTTTTGAATGTTGAGGGTCAGAAGCAGAAAGACGGACAGAAGGGTCAGGGAGACCGCAATGGAAGAGACGCAGAGAAAAGTCGCCAGCCTGGCCCGGCGAAGGCCGATGAAGCCTTCCCGAAAGGAGTACAGGTAATTCCGGCTCATGCCGTCATCTTCCCTTCGCGTATCCTCACGATCCTGCCGGATACCTTCTGTACCAAATCCTCATTATGCGTTGCCATCAGAATCGCTGTCCCCCGCCTGTTGATTCGCTGCAGCAGCTTCATGATCTCCGCCGCGTTTTCCGAATCCAGATTCCCGGTGGGCTCATCAGCCAGGAGTACGAAGGGTTCGTTGACCAGGGCCCTTGCCAGGGCGATACGCTGTTTTTCTCCGCCGGACAGCTCCGGCACCATGGCATAGCGTTTGTGGCTCAGGCCGACTTCGGCCAGCACCTGGAATACCTTTTTTTTAATCTTCCTGCGCGACACCCCGGTGGCAAAAAGCGCATAGGATACATTATCATACACGTCCCTGTCTTCCAGCAACTTGAAATCCTGGAACACCACGCCGATCTTTCGCCTGAGCATGGGGATATCCCCGGACGTAATCGTATCCGAATCGTAATCTGAAACAATGACGCGGCCGCGGTCGGGCAGCAGTTCCATGTGGACGAGCCTCAAGATCGTGCTCTTTCCCGCGCCACTCGGGCCCATGAGAAAAACCAGCTCCCCGGGACGGACCTGCATCTGTATGCCGCACAGAATCTGATGATTGCCGTATCGGTACCAGACATCGGTGAGCTGAATCACGGATTACCTCCGCCTGGCCAGGACATAGAGTCTTTCCGCATCTTCACCGCCCGCCTTAAGCGTTTCGCTGTCCAGCTTCCTGATCCCCTCGAATCCCTGTTGTTCAAGCGCCCGCTCCACATCCTTCACCGGATAGATCCATTGCCGATGCCTCTCGGCAAGCGGTGCGCCGCCGTCCCTGCGATGGACGCGTATTTCTGTATGCTGGCATCGTGTTTTCCGATCATACCAGCTTCTCCGGACGTACTCGCCGCAGGCATTCCGGCTGCGTTCCGTATAATCCATCCAATATTCCATCACCATTCGTTCGGTCACAATGTCGAATATCAAAAGACCGGACCGCCTGACGAGGCCGTGCAGAATCCTGAAGGCTCGTTTCAATTCGGGCGGTGAAACATAATGGATGGTATCATAAAGACAGAGGACGGCGTCCCACCCCTCCCTGCAGGCCGGATGGAAAAGATCCGCCGCCCAGACCCTCCGGATGCCCTTCGCCCTTGCCCGTGCGATCATCGCCGCGGACCTGTCGAATCCAGCAGCCCGAAAGCCGCGCTTGTTGAGCAGCCTCACCATCGTACCGGTCCCGCATCCCGCATCCAGCACTTTTCGAACGCCGTTCCCGTATTTCCTGAGGAATCCCTCGATTTGGACGGCCCAGCCCGCATAGTCCACATGCGCCATCATGTCGTCGTAGAACGGGGAAATGGCCGTGTAGGGAGCCTGTTCGCGAACGGCCGCCAGGGATGTCCGAACGACGTTTACGGCTTGTGAAAATGATTCCACCCGGAGGGCTCCAAATTTTTTTTCATCCCCGGACCGGACAGGGTCATGCCCTGTCCGGCCGGCACCATCCTTCCGATCACGGATATCCGGGGCAATCCTTTCGATTCCGCCAGGAACCGGCCGATTCTGCGGCCATCCACCGTAAAGACAAGCTCGTATTCCTCTCCGCTGTAAAGGCCGTAATCCAGAACGCTCCCGCCGATGGACAGGGCCCAATTTTTGGCCTCTTCGGCGATGGGTAAGGCCTCGGACGATATTTCGCATCCGGTGGCGCTCTCCCTGCACAGATGCCAGAGTTCTGAAGCCAGGCCGTCGCTGATATCAATCATGGACGTAATGCCTCTGAAACCTGAAAGCCATGACGAGATGTCCAGCCGCGGCACAGGCTCCAGAAAGCGCCCGACGGAATGCGGAGCTCGGTCAGGGGATCCTGATTCCAGAACTTCCAGTCCGGTCCGGGATCCGCCCAATTCGCCGGTCAGGCAGATCACATCCCCGGGTTTCGCCCCGGATCGCTTCAAGGCCCTGCCCCTGCGCACGGATCCCATGGCTGCAACCGAAATAAAGGAAGGCCCCAAGGTACGGCTCAGATCACCCCCTGCAATGGCGCATCCGTAGGCGGAGCCGCATCGGTTCAGACCGGCGTAAAATTCATCGACCTGCTCCACGGACCAGGACCGGGATGGCGCCAGGGAAATCAATGCGCATATGGGTTTCGCACCCATGGCCGCCAGATCGCTGAGGTTCACGGCCAGCGCCTTGCGCCCGACGCGACGAGGATCGACGCGATCCAACTCGAAATCGACCCGATCCGTCAGCAAGTCGACCGTCATGACGCACTC
>JAFGEX010000064.1 GCA_016931355.1 bacterium | reverse complement strand
GATCTCGCTGTCCGTGCTGGTCTGGAACAGGGCCCCCTGCTCCTCGAGCTCCCTGCGTATGGCTGCCGCGTTCACCAGGTTCCCGTTGTGTCCCAGGGCCATGGCCCCGTCCCGGCCTTTCACGAGTATCGGCTGTACATTGGCCTCCTGGTCGGATCCGGTCGTGGAATACCGGTTGTGGCCTATGGCCATGCTCCCCTTGAGCTTTTGTATGGATTCGCGGTCGGAAAACACGTCGTTCACAAGCCCCCGGCCGACATGACGGTACAGACGGCCGTCTGAGGAGACGATCCCCGCCCCCTCCTGCCCCCTGTGCTGCAGTGTGTACAGGCCGAGATAGGCCATTTCAGCAGCCTGGGGGTGATCCCAAATGCCGATCACGCCGCAATGGTCTTTTACATCATCCGGCATGGTTCGCATCTCCAGGTGAATGCTTGATCCGCCGGAAAGAAGGCGGGTGTATCCGGAACGCGCCCCGGTGCAGGCAAGCGAATATCATTTATCCCTCTTCGGATTTAGGCTACCGGGCCGTGCACAGCAGGTGGCTTTCAATTCTGACCACCCTCTCCAAGAACAACGATTGGATTGCTGTAAATCCATCCCTTCCTTTTACGGAACACTTCGATCCGGTAAACGCCGGGCATGCGGGTTTCATGATCCAGAAAACGGCCCTTTTTGCATTGAACGCATATCCGCCCGTCTTTCATGAGTCGTATGTCCGCCTGATGAGGGATTTCGCAACGGAAGGCGATCCGCGACTTGATTTTGATCCGGCTGCCCATCACATATTCCGATGCATTGTCCTCCGCCCGGAAGTGGAAACCCTCGCCGCTCCCCAGCGAATGATTGACAATGAAGCAGCGGCCGCTTGTCAGCGCATCGTACACTTCCGCCTCAGCCTCCCGGAAGGAAAGGCGGGGCACCCCGTCCAGGACCAGCGGTTTCCGCGTCAGAATATGGGTTCGGATGGACTTGAACTGCACCTTGTAGGGGTATATCTCCACAGGGATGAGACCCAGTATCTTCACCCGCTTGGCATGAACGTCTATGCCCCCGATGCCGATGACACGGCGCCTTCGGTTCAGGGCGTCCCATCTGGCCAGGGTTTCCCAAACCGGATAGCGTATGGAGCGCAGGGGGTGCAGAATCCGCCATGCGACATTGGTCAGTTTGATCCCTTCCAGCCATTCCGACATCTGGTTCCAGATCTCAATGCCGTCGAAATCGTCTGAATCCCATTCCGTCCAGGGATAAGGCGGGTAGGCCTCGGAAAAACTGCGCTTCTCAGCCGGATGAGCGATGATCCCGATGCCTCCGGCAGCCTTGACGCGCCTCACGTATTCCCCGGCCGGAAGCCCGGCTTCCACTTCCCGGTCCAGGCGGAAGGCCAGGTAATGGTTGTGATCATCCGCGTCGTTGATTTCATATCCGGCCAGGACCAGAACCCTGCCGTGCCAGCCCTCAAGCCCCCGCCGCTTGGGTTCCAGGGTGTGATGATCCGAGAACAGGAGGAAGTCCAGGTCCTTGGTCGAAGCAATCGCCGCGATTTCAGGTATGGGCAGGCTGCCGTCCGAAAAGTCGGAATGCAGATGAATGGCGCCTGCCGCTTCATGCCAGGTTTCAGTCATGCAGGCCTCACCACCATCCGACCAGAAGCGACCCGGCCAGTACGCCCGCTGCATCCGCAGCAAGGTCCTTCCAGCTGAAAAAATTTCCGGGTTTTCTCATGTCGCGGACTTCCTTGGCAATGCCCAGGGAGAAGGCGAAACCCATACCGGCCGCAAGGCCGGTGCGCGCATCCGAGTTCATTTTATGTTTCATCCAGTATGCCGCAGCACCCGTGATGATGAAACTTGCGGTCAAATGCCTCGCCTTGTCCATCCCGGTCCAGGAATCCCTTCCCGGATTTTGACCGGGCCATGAAAATGCGCTTGAAAGTCCGGGCGGATCCTGCACGCGTTCGTCAAACCGGAGATGACCGCCTCCCCTAAAAAAAGCCCGGGTATCCACCTGCCGTTTTCCGGTTGAATGCCTGGCGATACGCGCAGGGCCGGGGCCCGGAACAGGGAGCTGAGGCTGCGCCGCTGCAAGGCAGGGGATGAGAAGCGTCCAGATGAATCCGGCAGCGGGCGCATGCCACGCGGAGTACCGCGGGAAAAGCGGGCGAATCCAAATGTTTTTTTCCTTACAGATCGAAGATTCCCCGCCGCTTGCGGCTGGGAGCTTCAATCCGAAAGCAAGCACTTTCCCCGCTGCTTGCAGCTGGAAGAACGGACGCAGAAAAAAATCCACACTCCCGCAAAGCAAAGGTCCCCGCCGCGAACCGCCCGGGGACTTGACGATACAGCCTTTCATCAGAAACCCAGGTCCCCGTGTATGGACTGCATGGCCTTCAGCGATAGTTCCAGAAAATCCCGCAACGGCATTCCGAAAGTTTCGCAGGTCTGTATCTGCTCCCGGTTCGCGCCCGCCGCAAAACGCTTCTCCCTGAACCTGCGCTCGATGAATTCGATGTCGAGCGCTTCCAGCTTCTTTTCAGGATGCATGAGCACCGCGGCCACGATGAGGCCCGTGATCGGATCCGCGGCATACAGGACCTTGTCCATCAGGGAATCCCTGGCCACATGGCCCGGATGGCTCTGGATCGCGTGCAGGGCTTCCTCCGGCACATCGCTGTCCTTCAGTATCTCCGCCGTGCGGAATCCGTGCCTGGGAAAGTCGTTCACCGTCTCGTCATAGTCCAGGTCATGGAGCAGGCCCGCCAGCCCCCAGAGCGCCTCGTCCATTTGAAAATGCCTGGCTGCGGCGGACATGACGGCCTCCACGGCCAGCATGTGCTTTCGGAGGTTTTTGTTCTGAACATGCGCATGGATCAGATCCAAAGCCTCTGCCCGTCCCATCATGTTTCCTTCCTCCCTACATAGCCCAAATAATGCGGACTGAACAGACGAATTCCCCTGCCTGACCCGGCTGCACGGAAAGATCCCCGGAAACGTCGAAATGCTTCAAATGCGCGTCCACGTACGCGTCCATGAGATTCAATCCGTACAGGGCAGCCAGATACCAGATCGCCTGGCTGCGCCCGTCCTCGTAGAAGGTCCTCTCGTCCCCGGTGGAAGCGGCCTGCCTCTTCTGATTGTTCCACACCGCAGTCGCTGCGAGAGCAGCCGTACCCCCGGCCGCGATCACGGCCTTGAACCTGCAACCGTTGACCCACTGGCCCCAGCCCGGGAGCAGGGCTGACCGGAGCATCACAGCGGACGGCGAATGCCGGCCTGTAGCAGCCGAATCCGCTTTGACCTGACAAACGGCCTGTGATGCAAAAATCAGAATCCCGCAGCAGAAACCGGCTGCGAAGCGGTTGACCACGGCCCGCTGCACAGGCCGCCTTTTCACTTCAGGCCTCTGCAATGCAGTCGATCTCGACCAGCACATCCTTGGGCAGCCTGGACACCTCCACCGTGGTTCTGGCGGGCGCATCGTTCTTGAAATAGGACGCGTAAACGATGTTCATCTCCGCAAAATCCTGCATGTCCTTCAGGTAAACCGTGGTCTTGACCACGCGGTTCAGGTCTGATCCAGCCGCCTTGAGAATGGCCTTGAGGTTTTCGAAAATCCGCCTGGTCTGGGATTGTATGTCCCCGGCAACCGTCCTGCCTGTTTTGGGATCGATAGGCAATTGCCCGGCGGTGAAAAGCATGCGCTCAGCGCCGGTCGCTACTGCCTGGCTGTAGGGCCCGATGGCCGCAGGCGCCAGCTCGGTTTGAACCACCTTTTTCATCTCTCCTCCTCCGATAGGGGTGCGGCGGGTTCGTCCCGGAACTGCATGTCGTAGAGACGCTTGTACAGGCCCCTTTTCCGAAGCAATTCCGCGTGTCTTCCCTGTTCGACGATGCGGCCCCTGTCCAGCACAATGATCCGGTCCGCGTTTTGAACGGTTGAGAGCCTGTGCGCGACAACGAAGCTTGTCCGGTTTTCCATGAGCCGGTCTATGGCCTGCTGGACCAGCCTCTCCGACTCGGAATCGAGAGAGGACGTGGCTTCATCCAGGATCAGAATGGGCGGATCCTTGAGAAGGGCGCGGGCGATGGCGAGCCTCTGCCTCTCGCCGCCGGACAGCTTGATTCCCCTCTCGCCGATAACCGTATCGTATCCCTTTTTCATCCTCGAAATGAAACGATGCGCGTTCGCACTCTCCGCAGCCTTTCGTATCCGCTCCATGGGCATGTCGGCCAGGCCGTATGCGATGTTGTTGCGCACCGTGTCGTTGAACAGGATGGTCTCCTGGGTCACGATGCCCATGAGGCTCCGGAGATCCGAGAAACGCATTTTTCGGATATCCACGCCGTCGATCTCAATGCCCCCGGCCGTGGGATCGTAAAACCGGGGCAGAAGGTCCAGAAGGCTGGACTTGCCGGCACCGCTGGGTCCGACAACGGCCAGCACATCCCCCTTGCGCACGCTCAGGGAGATTCTTTGAAGAACAGGTTCCGAGGGATTGTACCCGAAGGAAACACGCCGGAAAGCCACGGACTTTTTGAATGAAACGTGACGCACGGGACGCGGATTTTCCTTCACGTCAGGCTCTGTGTCCAGGATGCGGAATATCCTGTCGCCTGCAGCCAGCGCCTCCTGAATCCGGTTGTTCACGGAGGAGAGTTCCTTGACGGGCTGCATGATGGAAAAGACCAGGATCAGGAAGAAGATGAATTCCTCCGGCCCCAGGATATGCCCCTTGAGCACCTCCTGGCCGCCGTACCAAAGCACCCCGACTCCGACCATGGTTCCCAGGAATTCGGTGAGGGGGGATGCGAGATTCCTCGTGCGCGTGAGGCGGAGCAGGGTTCGAAAATACTCGTTTGTTTTATGCCTGAACTTGCCGATTTCGAAATGCTCCATGGCAAAGGCCTTGACGATGCGGGTGCCTGCAATGGTCTCCTGGAGCACGGACGTCACTTCGGCCATGCGCTCCTGGGACCTGGTGCTCTCCTTCCGAAGCCTGATGCCGATCCAGGAAATGAGGTAAAGAGAGAAGGGGAGGATGAGAAAGGCGATGATGGAAAGCTGCCAGGACAGGAGAACGGCCAGGGAAAGGTACACGATGATGAGAAGGGGATTCTTGACCAGGGTGAAGAAACTCGCCGAGATGCCGCTGTTGACCAGGGTCACGTCATTCGTGATGCGGGAGATGAGCTCGCCCGTTTTCGTGCCGTGGAAAAAACCGAGGGAGAGCCGGTTGAGATGGATGTAGATGTCGTTCCGGATGTCGCGTATGACGCCTTGTTCCACGAAGGCCATGAAATAGGCCTGGAGGTACTCGAACAGGCTCTTCAGCAGAACAACCGCAATCAGCATGATGCAAAGCCTGTGCAGGGATTCCAGCGGTCTGGAACTCCAGTCCGGTCCCATAAAAATTTCGTAAATTTTTTCCACGGCCGCCTTGAAGCTTTGCTGCAGCGACAGGCCCGCCGCCGGATCCGGAATCTGCGGCTCCGCAGGCGCGGCCGGACCTCCGGTCTGGAAAATCGTGGACAGAAACGGTTGTATCGAAAGCAGGGTGACGCTCGAGAAGACGATGAAGAACAGGATGCACACGATGGAGCCTGCCAGATGCGGCCAATAGGGCTTCACGTACTTCAATATGCGGACATAGGTGCTCATGCGGGCTCACCGGTCTCCGGGTATGTCCTTGTATTTGGCTTCCCCGACATCGCAGCCCGACAGGTCCATGGGCTCCTTTTTGGGCTTTCCTTTCACATCGCGGCTCCCCTCTCCGGATTTGTACCCCTTGTAGATATGGTATCCCAGATAGGAGAGCAGGCCTGCCAAAAAAAGTCGAAACATGGCTTATCCTTTCCTCGGCACATAGAACTGCACGCCTGCGGGCGGATTCAGCGCCTGCTTGATCAGGTCGTCGAGATCCGCCTCGTTGTTCACAAAATCGATTTCCGCGGTATTGATGACCAGCAGGGGCGTCTCGTTGTACCTGAAGAAAAAATCGTTGTACGCTTCATTGAGCTGCCGGATGTAATCGGGCGAGATGTTCCTCTCGTATTTCCGGTCCCTCTTCTTGATGTGTTCGATCAGCTTCTGCGTGCTGGATTGAAGGTAGATGACCAGGTCTGGCTTGGGCAGTTCCCTCTCCAGCAGCGTGGCCACCTTCTCATACAGGACCAGGTCGCGGCCCTCGAGGTTCAGGAACGCAAAAATCCTGTCTTTTGCGAACAGGTAATCCGCAATGAGGTATTGATGGAACAGATCCCTCTGAGGCAGCTGCAGCATCTGGCGGTAGCGGTTAAGAAGGAAAAAAAGCTGCACCTGGAACGCATAGCGCCTCGGGTCCCTGTAAAAATCCTCGAGATAGGGATTTTCATCAGGCTTCTCAATGAGGGACTGGCCGTCCAGTTTGCCGGCCATGAGTTCAGCCAGGCTGGTCTTGCCTGCGCCGATCACCCCTTCGATCGCGATATAATAGAGCCCTTTCACCGGTTTTTCCTCCGGAAATGGGACTGCCGGGCGCGATATCGTACAACCCGGCCCTTATCCGAACAGAATGCGAGAAGTTCCGCCGCTGTTTGATCCCAAACAGGCACACGGAGCCCGGGAGCAATCTCCGTCAGCGGAACCAGGACAAAACGCCTCTCCGCCAGCCTGGGATGAGGGATGACAAGATCCTTCCGGTTGATCACCTCGTCGCCGCAGGTCAGAATGTCGATGTCCATTGTTCTCGGCCCCCAGCGTGCGCCAGTCTTCCTTCCGAGCAGGGATTCGATTTTCTTGCAGGCAGCCAGAAGATCAGGCGGGGCCATATTGGTTTCGACCTCCAGCACCTGGTTCAGAAAATCGCGCTGATCCTCCATCCCCCTGGCCTGGGTTTCATAAACGGACGACCTTGCGAGAATTTTCATCCCCGGAAGGTCCCGGATGAAATCCCCGGCCTTTTTCAAAAGACGCAACCGGTCGCCCCTGTTGGATCCGAGGCAGAGCAATACCCGCACGGCAGGCAAAATCCTTGAAAATTCTAATTTTTCAATATATCAAATCCGCCGGACTTTGTCAATGCAAAACTGCCCGCCGCCGCATGCCCGGCTGCTGGAATTCGCTTGCTATTATTGGGTAAAATCGGTAGTTTTTATCCGGAATTGGAACTTCACGGCAGCCGATCGAATCACCTCCGGGAGGACTTTTCCTCCGATGGGTTGTCCTCCCGGAGGTGGTTCATTCGTTTATGCAGAAAAAAAACATCATACGCGTCGGGCCTGCGGGCTGGCATTACACGGACTGGCATGGCCCGTTCTATCCTGAAAACGCCGGAAAGGACTTCGGCGAGCTTGATTATTTATGCCGGTTTTTCGACACGGCAGAGGTCAATTCCACCTTTTACAGGCCTGCCAATGCGTTCATGGCCAAAGCCTGGCTGCGGAAAACAGCGGACAATCCGGACTTTAAATTTACAGCCAAGCTCTGGCAGCGTTTCACACATGAAAGAACACCTTACAGCGCAGAGGATATCCTTTTGTTTATGCAGGGCATGGAGCCCTTGCTCGCAGAAAACAAACTGGGAGCCCTGCTCTGCCAGTTCCCCTGGAGTTTCAAGAATTCATCCGACAGCCGCGCCTGGCTGGAAAAAATCATCTCCGATTTCAGGGACTGCCCGCTGGTTTTCGAGGTGCGCCACGCCTCCTGGGATGTCCCGGACTTTTACGGTTTTCTGAATGACAGACAGGCGGGATGCGCAGCCATAGACCAGCCGGTCATAGGCGCGTCCATCCCTCTGAAACCCATTCAAACCAGTTCGCTCGGATATGTCCGGCTTCACGGCAGGAATTACCAGAACTGGTTTAAAAAGGACGCGCCTGGGAAGCCCGCAGATCCTTCAGGCAGGTATGATTACCTCTACTCCGAGAAGGAAATATCCGGGATTGCAGGCACGGTCAGAACAGTGGCTTCTTCAGCAAAAGAAACGTACGTGGTGCAGAACAACCATCCTCGCGGCCAGGCACTGGCCAATGCGGCCCAGATGCGCGCTGCTCTCGGTGAAAAAATGATCCGTCTCCCTCTTTCCATGCTCGAGCATTTTCCGCTTCTGAAAGAAATCGCCTCCCCGCCTGAGGACGCGGTTTGAAAACTGCCATGCAGTTTTAAATTGTTAAAACTGCGTGGCAGCTCTACGAATCCAACCCCGGTGTGGACACCGGGATTTTTGCCCTATTTTCCGGAAAATCCCGGAAAATCCTTCAAGCCCAGAATCTTCGCCGCTATTTTCGGAATGTCCGTGTTGTCGTGCACGCCTGTGAATGATTCTGCGCCTGGACCGGACGCGAAAACCGGGACCGGTATCCCGGAATGATGATCCGTGGCCCAGCCGGTTTTCAGCGAATCGCCGGTCATCATCCCGCCGAGCAGGGCCAGGCCGCCGGTTTCATGGTCCGCAGTGACGACAACCAGGGTGCGGCCGTCTTTTTCCGCGAATGCCAGGGCGCGGCCGACCGCTTCATCAAATGAACGGAACTGGCGTATCATATTCTCGAAATCATTGCCGTGGCAGGCCCAATCGATCTGGCTGCCCTCGATCATGAGGAAAAAGCCGTCCGGATCCTTTTGAAGGGCGTCAATGGCCTTCCGGCTCAGCTCAGCCAGCGTGGGTTCATTTGCTGCGCCGTCCGTCAGATGGTCGCCGCCGAACAGGCCGATGATTTTCTCCGATTTGCAGGCCTCGAACGCCTCCCTGGTCCGGACAACCGCGTACCCGGCTTCCCCGGCTGCAGAAAGGAGATCCCTGCCGTCCCTTCTCTTGCCCGAGCCTGAGGATTCGGGCAGGAAATAATCGAGTCCACCGCCCAGGAGAACCTGGATGCGGTTCTCCAAAAGCTGTTCCGCAATACGGAACTGCATGTCCCGGTCCGGCACATGAGCGCCGAAAGCCGCAGGCGTGGCATGCGTGACCGAGCTGGTGGCGACAAGGCCCGCGGACATGCCCCGCGCCATGCACGCCTCCAGAATGGACCGGACTGCAACCGTATCCGGATTCATGCCGATCATGCCGTTCTTCGTCTTGAATCCCGTGGAAAGCGCAGTGCCCCCTGCCCCGGAATCCGTGACCAGCTGGTCGGCCGAATGCG
Source organism: bacterium (assembly GCA_016931355.1). GTDB lineage: Bacteria > Zhuqueibacterota > QNDG01 > QNDG01 > JABMRT01 > JAFGEX01. The sequence continues at coordinate 9,289 of JAFGEX010000064.1, read as the reverse complement.
TGCACCCCAGGCCAGTTACAGGCATGCGTTCCAGGCTCGACCTTCCATCAGGACCCGCCATGCTGATGCGCGCTGCAGCGATCTGGCTGATCCCCATTCCGTCTCCGATGCAGAAAATCAGGTTGCGGGCCGAAGGACCGGAGGCCCGGACAGATCCGATTGAAACAGCCAGGATCATGAAAAAAAGAACGGCCGGCATCCCCGCGCGAATTCCCGCTGTCCTGTAAAAGAAATCTCTGAATGACCGCATCATCACCTCCGAGGCTTCTGTAGTCCCTTATAAAAAATCCGTTTGCGTCAGATAATCTATGTGAATTTTCTTTGAATATCAACAAATAAAACAGTTGCGCACAGGTAAAAAAATCACTATATTGGCGAACCAAAATCCCAAAAAGGAGATCTTATTTATGAAAAAATCGGTTCTGCTGTCCAGCCTGCTTGCAGTCGCTGTGCTGCTCTCGAGCTGCGGCGACAAAAAGAAATCCAACAACAACCCGACCGGACCGGGCGGAAATACTCCGGTGACCATGGGCACCCTGAAGGCAACGGTTTCGGGCGCCGTATCCCTGAATTTCAACTCACTGACTGCGGTCGGCCACACCTCCAACACCGACACTGAAAAAGAAATGATCGTATCAGGAGAGGCGATCGCGAATGGAATGACCTATTCCATATACATCTGGGTTTCGACCTATGGAACCGGAACCTTCGCTCTGGATTCAGACTCGGATCATACCGCTCAACTCACCGTGATCCGGAGCCAAACCGATGCCGACACCTATGTCAATGTGACGGGATCCGTCAATTTTACACAGGTCGGGACAACGCTCAAGGGGTCTTTCCAGTTCACTGCGGAAAAATATGACGGAACGCAGGTCAATGTGGCATCCGGAACATTCGAAGTGCCGGTTTATTAAAAAGCCAACTTTCTGTTATGGATAAAAGGCGGCCCGAACAAGGCCGCCTTTTTCTTTGCCTCCCCGCATGCGGAGGACAATCCACTCATTCCATTTTCCCCTTGAATTTCGGACAGGAAACCTTATATTTCAGGATGTCCCGGAGGAAATCCGGGTCTGTCAGACACGGAGGCATCATGCAGATTGCAGGGCTCAAGTACGGCACGAAACTGCTGGAGCTTGTGGAATTCCCGGTCGCCCGGTGCAGGGACGGAAGCGCCACGCTGAACGAAATTCAGGAAATGCTGGACAGGTACGGAAAGCTCGTGGTCAAGCCCTTTTTCTACGGCGGAGTCGGGAAAAAGGCCAAGGCCGGCCTGATCCGTTTCGTGGACAATCTCACGGACGCGATCCGGGCGCGGGAGGAACTCTCCTTCATCACCCATACCTGGGGCGCCAAGACCCTGCGCGCCAGCGGCGTGACCTTCGAGGAATTCGTGCCCTCGGAAATTGAGGTCTATTTCAGCATCACCTCATCCAGCCTGAAGCGTAAGCCCATATTCACTATCACGCCGTGGGGGGGCATCGACGTGGAGGAGGTGCCGCCGGACAAGAAGCGCGAGGTCTGGATAGACACCTTCATCGGCATCAAGTCCTTTGACCTGACGAACAACCTCAACGACCTGAACTGTCCGGAAGAGTACATATCCCCGCTGGTGCAGCATCTGCCCAAGCTCTGGACCCTGTACGACAATTACGGATTGACCACCATCGAAATCAACCCGATGCGCATGAAAAAAACGGGCAACACCCTGATCCCGGTGGCCTGCGACCTGAGGGCGGCCTTCGACCAGGACAGCCATGCCTGGCGAAGGCTCGAACTTCCGTCCGTCACCTTTCAGACGGACATCACGCCTTTTGAATCCGAGATCAACCGCCTCAGGACCTATCAGGGGCAAAGCGACGTGCTCGAGCTCAATCCGGCCGGGACCATCATCCCGTTCATGTTCGGCGGCGGGGCAAACACGGCGGCCACGGAAAGCCTCGGGGAAAAGGCCATATTTGCCTCGGATTTCGGCGGCAACCCCCCGTATGAAAAGATGTACAATGTCAGCCGCATCGTGTTCAAGCACTGGTACGGGAAGGCAAATACGCTGCTCATCATCGGCGGCAAGGCGAACAACACGGACATCTATGTGACCTTCAAGGGTATATTCGACGCGCTTCGGGACCATGTCGCCGCGCACGGCAAAAAACCGCTCTTCACCGTGATCGGCCGCGGCGGACCCAACCTCGTCCAGGGCATGTTTTACGCCAAGGACATCCTGGACCGGCTCGGCCTGCCCTACCGGATGTTCGGGCACGACACCTCGATGATCGCGGTGATTGAATATGCCAAAAAAATCGATGCCTGGTGGACGGAGACCGGCCGGAAGGAATTCACCGACAAGCTCGAAGCCCCGCATGCCGCATAAAAAAACGGGATCAGCCATGAGACAACTTGCGACCAAGCCTTTCCCCTTTTTCGTGGGGCTCTATTCCCTGGAAGAACTCGTAACCCGCGATTCCAGGGTCTGCGTCATCAACATCCTCGGGAATGAAAGCCGGAAGGTTACGCCGGTCTCCCATGAATACAGCAAGGGGAACGTGGTAGCCGGCGTGCAGTACGGCCGCAGGGGGATCCTGGAGACCCGGATCGGGGACATCCCGGTCTATCGCAGCATCCGGGACGTGAATAAGCACGGACATGCCTTCGACATCGGGGTCGTTTATCTGCCCCCGGCTGCGGTCAGCCAGGCCGTCTGGGAGCTCGTCACCTACAACAAGGATCTGAAGCGCATCGTCATCGTAACGGAAAAAGTGCCTGTCAGGGACACGCTGAACGTGCGGTACATCTGCCAGGATGCGGGCGTGGATGTGATCGGATGCAATTGTCTCGGTGTGGCCAATGCCTGGGACCATGTACGCGTGGGCGGGGCTCTGGGCGGAGACAAGCCGGAGGAAACCCTGCAGAAGGGATCCATCGCCATACACAGCAATTCAGGCAATTTCACCACGACCATTGCGACCTATCTGCAGACCGCCGGATTCGGGATCTCCACGGCCGTGAGCTCGGGCAAGGACGTTTACATCCATTTTGCTGCGCCGGAATTCCTGTACGCGGCGCAGAACGATCCGAGGACCAAGGCAGCGGTCCTGTACGTGGAACCGGGCGGATACTACGAGAAACAGGCGCTTGACTGGATCATTGAGCGCAAGTTCAGCTTCAACAAACCGATCGTGGCCTGCGTGACCGGCAGGTGGAAAAAGGAGATTGCCAGGCCGTGCGGCCATGCGGGCGCAATGGCCGGGAGCGGGGATGACGCGGAATCCAAGGAACGCTGGTTCGATTCGTATTTCGGCGTTCCCGCCTTTGATCCCGAAAATCCGAAGGTCAGCAAGAAGGGGGTCCGCGTCACATCCATACAGCACATCCCGGCTGCCATGGCCGAGGTTTACAGGAAACTGGATGAAAAACCGGATTTCCAGCCCAGGGGCGATCTGTCCCTGAAGCCCTGGCTGGAAGACAAGCTGGTGAAACTCCCCCATTCCCTTCAGATCCCGGTGATGAAGGCCGTACCGCCGTACGACACCCAGATTCAGGAAATTTCCAGACAGGTCGGCGCGAATTATCTGCGCCGGAACATGCGGAACAAGTCCGGCGCCACACGCATGAATCCTGCCACTCAGGTCGCGGAGATGCACGGGAAAACAGTCCTGGAGCTTTCCAGGAATTCCTTCGAGGAAAACCTCTATTTCAGCATCGGCCAGATCATGCCGGACAAGGCGGATCTCCGCCGCATGAACCTGCTCCTCTCCGGCTTTCTGAGGACCGGCGACAACCGCATGCCTGCCGCGGAGGCCGCCCGCAGGAACGATGCCACGCCGAATGCGGTCGTGGCCGCCGAAATCGCCGCTGTCGGAAATCACCCGATGCTGGAAAAGGTCAGAGCCATCTCGGTCAATCTGCTGGACCTGATCCGGGAATACCAGATCTCGGACGAATCCACGCCCCTTTCGAAGGAACTCGACAGGCAGATACCGAAGCTGTTCCTGTCTAAAGAAAAGCCCGGGAACAACGCATTCGAGGAAGCGCTTCAAAAGGAAATCCGAACAAGCACGAAGCTCAAGCCGCCCTTCCGCCTGTGCAGGCATATTCTGGAAACCGCTGAAGGAAAGGGCCAGGGGATCAAGGACAGGCTGGAATTCCTGCTCGCCGCATTCGGCCTTTGCCTGTTCTGGAATCCCATGCTCGGGAAACGGATTCCACGCCAGGCTGTCGAGGATTCGATCTCCTATATCTACCTGGTCGCCAGGATATCGGCCGTATGCGCCATGCGCAGGGGAAAAAATCCGCATTGGGAAAAACTCAGCGATCCGGAAGGTCCCTATTCCCATCCCGATTTCACGGACAGTCTGTTCCGCCTGCTGTTCGGCAGGAAGCCCGGAGAATCGGATCTGACGGAATTGAAATACCTGCTGGGCCTGACGCTCACCAATGGTCCGGGCACGCTTTCAGCCAAGGGGGCCAAGGAATCGGTGAGCGCGAGAAACGCCGTTTCCATGGCCTTCGTCGGTTTCCTGAGCAACACGGGCCTGGCGCACGGCGGGAACGGGTTCGAGGCGGTCGAATACCTGCTCGACCGGTTCGAACCGGCCGGCCTGGAGGACCCCGGGGATGCGAAGAAAAAGCCGGACCTGAAGGCCCTGGCCAATCAGGCCGCCAAGGAATACGGCAAGTACAAGAGAGAGGCGAAAACGCTCGGCCTTCTCGAATACAAACGCATCCCGTGCATCAACCACCCGGTATTCAAGGGCAATGACATCAACATCGATCCGCGCGAGGATTTCGTCCGGAAGGAACTCGAAGCCCGCGGCGTGACCAATGTGTTCCTGGATTTCTATCATCACCTGGTCAAGGAGCTGTTCGACGAGGGCGTCACGGAAAACGTGTTTTGCGTGAACGTGGATGCGGTGCTGGCCGTGATCGCGCTCAAGCTGATCTGGCCGGAATTCCGGAAAGGTCTCTGGCCGCGCCGCGAGATCCAGGACCTGGTTTTTGTCCTCTTCCTGCTCGGCCGCTCGATCGGCAGCACTGCGGAGATCATCGACCACCGCAGCCGCGGCCAGGACATGGACTGCAGGACTCCTCAGAGCGAAGTGGCGTTCGTGCTCTGACGCAAGCGGATTGAAGCTCCCCGCGCAAAAAGCGATGATCTTCGATCTGATCCGAGGCGATAAATTGACCGGCTTTCACCCGCAGGCTCTCGTCGATCGATTCGTGGAGAACGAATGACCCTTTCACATGCCGGAGAATTCGCTGCTTTGGCGACAGCCTGCTTCTGGACGGTCACGGCCCTTTCTTTCGAAGCCGCAGGCAGGCGTGTCGGATCCCTGGCCCTCAACTGGATCAGGCTGGTGATCGGTCTGCTTTTCCTGACCCTGTTCAGAACCCTGTTCAAGGGCGAGGCCGTGCCGGTCAGCGCACCCCGCTCCGCGTGGATTTGGCTGTCCCTGTCCGGACTGGTCGGATTCGTATTCGGGGACCTGTGCCTGTTCAAGGCTTTTACGCTCATCGGCTCCCGGATCAGCATGCTCATCATGGCGCTTGCGCCTGTGCTGACCGCCTGGCTGGGATGGGTCTTTCTGGGTGAAAGGCTCACCCTCCTGAACATGGCAGGCATGGCATTGACGATCACCGGCATCGCCCTGGTCGTTCTGGAAAGGAACGGCGGCAGGGGTTTCAAACTCAATCACCCGGCTGAAGGCGTACTGCTCGCGCTGGGCGGCGCCCTCGGTCAGGCCGGCGGCCTGGTTCTCTCCAAATACGGGATGGGCGATTATGACGCCTTCGCTTCAACCCAGATCCGGATTCTGGCCGGACTGGCGGGTTTTTCAGTCCTTTATCTTTTCATGAGGGTCTGGCCCCGCATCGGCGCGGCATTCCGGAACCGGCAGGCCATGTGGCTCATGACCGTCGGAGCCTTTTTCGGACCCTTCCTGGGCGTCTCCTTTTCATTGATCGCGGTGCAGAACACGCATGCAGGGATCGCTTCCACGATCATGGCCCTGGTCCCCGTGCTGATCATCGCACCCGCGGTTCTGCTTTTCCGCGAGAAGGTCACATTCCGGGAAATCATCGGTGCAGCCATAGCCGTCGGCGGCGTGGCGCTGCTTTTTATGTGAACTGAAATTTTCAATGGAGATTCGTCATGCAGACCAAGAGGCTCATGGCCTGTGCAGTTTGGGGCATTGCATCAATCCTGCCGGCCAGGGACATCCAATGGATCACTCCGATCGACACGGATTTCGGGAGCGTGCTGCAGGGGACCGTGCTGGACGGCGAAATTAAAATTTTGAACACGGGAAAAGGCCGCCTGAAAATATCGGACGTCAGCACCAGCTGCGGCTGCACGGTTGCGAAGATAGACAAGAAGGATTTCGCGCCCGGGGATACGGCCGTCATTTCCTACAAGCTGAACACGGATCATTTTGATGGCGTGGTCAGAAAAACCATCACCGTGCATTTTGAAAAGGCAAGCCCCAAAAGCCAGGTTTTCAGCCTGACCGCCCGCGTGCATACCGAGATCGACATACAGCCGCGTTACATCGTGCTCAGGCAGGTGGAAGCGGCCCGCGACACGGTCATCAACCGAACCGTGGTCATCCGCAATTATTCGAAGGAAAAGATCCGGATCAAAAAAATCGAGGCGCCGGAAAATATCGTGGAAGTGAGGCCGAAATCCAAGTCCATTTCAGCCGGGGATTCCGTGAAACTGGATGTGCGCATCCGGCCGAAAGGCGGTACGCGCAAATGGCATCAGGTCCGCATGATCACGGACTGCAAATCGAAACCGGAATTGCGGTTCTCCGTGTACATGGACATTAAGAAGAACGAGTCATGAAAACCTTCAGGCGAATCCTCCTCCTCTGCCTTTTCACCCTTGCGGCCGGCCTGGCCGTCAACCGGATCAATCCCCGAGGGATCCCCTGGAGGCTGCTGGTTCTGACCTGGACTCCGGGTTTGAAACCGGTGGAACGGATCTCTGCAGAGGATGCATACGTACAGATGATGGACGGGATGACCTGTTTCATGGATGTGCGCGATGAAAAGGCATTCGAAATAGACCACATATCAGGCGCGCGCCATATGCCGTTTCTGCTCCTGTCGCGGCATCCGGGATCGCTCGACAGCCTGGACCGAGACAGGGCCTATATCCTCTATGACTTCGATGCAGGCAGCCGCATCCCGGCCATGGCCCTGAATCTGATGAAAACCAGGGGATTCCGGAATGTCTCGGTTTTGTCCGATGGATTCGCCGGATGGCTGGAACGCGGATTCCCCAGGGAATTCGGGGAGGCGCTGTGAAACCGGACCGGAAATCATGGCTGGAAAAACTTCTCCGCTGGGGATTCGGCCTTCTCCTGATCTATGCGTCATGGGAAAAGATTCTCGATCCTCTGGATTTCGCACGGGCCGTGGAAAACTACAGGGTGATCGGCCATTCCCTCTCGATCTATACAGCCGCTTTCCTGCCTATGCTGGAATTCCTGACCGGCCTCCTGCTCCTGGCAGGCATCTGGAAGGACGCAGCGAGTGCGGTGAACGCCTGCCTCATGGCGGTTTTCCTGATCCTGGTGGCACAGGCTGCAACGCGCGGACTGGATATCGAATGCGGATGCTTCGGATCCGATGAGAGCCAGACCATAGGCCCGCTTAAGCTGGCCGAAAACATCCTCTATGCGCTTCTGTCCTTTGTGTTATGGAGACTGATCCGCAGCCGTTCCGCCGGCTGGGCCGGCAGGCTTTAACGGGGACGGGTTTAAGAAAACGCTGATCCGCATTCTGATCCATCATCCTTCATCCTGAAAGAGTACGGCGACCGGGTGATTGAGGGCTGGATTGAATCTGTCAGCGAGGTGCCGGGGAGCTTCAATCATGAGTTGGATGGGATACCCGGTCCATGTGCCGTCATCCTTAAAAAATCCCTGATCACACGCTGCGCCTATCAGGATGCACCCCGCAGGTGACGGATAAAGGGCGGAATCTCATCAAGGTCATGAACAACCTGGAGGACCGATGGCACATCCGGAAATCGATGCACTCAGACTCAATGCCGTTATTCTTGAAAATTTCATCAAGACCATCCCGGAAGCGGATCTTCACGTCAGGCGGGGCGAGGGATTCTGGACCGTTTATGAGCATCTCCATCATCTCGCGCTTGTGCAGCCTGTGATGTTCAAACGCCTGCGGTCCTTCAAAAACGAGGAGAGGCCCGTCATCACACCGTACAATCCGTTCCAGGATACCGGCAGCAAGCCATCCGTCAAAAGGCCCGCAGCGGATCTCGTCCGCAGCTTCCAGGAATGGCGGGACAAACAGCTGGACCTGATCCTTTCCTGCGATGACGCCGTGTGGGCCAGGACGGGGATTCACCCGGAATACCACGCCTACTCTTTCGAAATCGTGGTCCGGCACATCCTGTTTCACGACGGGACGCATTTCTACCGGATGGAGGAGTTGTGGCTGGCGAAGGAGGCTCAGCCGTAATGCCCGGCGATTCCGAGCCAAGGGAGGTGCAGAATGGATTATACATCCTATCCGCGCACGGTCGTGGAAGACATCATCCGGCTGAGACGCAGGATCGAACGGTCCCGCATGCCGGCCAAGATCACGGATCATAACCTCCTGGTCGGTACCTGGAACATCCGGAGTCTGGGCCGTCTGTATGAGCATTGGGAGGAGAATCCGCGGGATCCCAAACGCAACCTCAGGGGCATGGCCTATATTGCGGAAATCGTCCGGCGCTTCGACGTCCTCGCGGTCCAGGAGGTCAAGCGGGATACCGATTCCATACGCACGCTTTCGCAGGAATGGCTCGGCCCGGACTGGGGACTGATCCTCAGCGATGTATCGGCCGGGCAGAGGGGCAATTCCGAAAGGCTCGCATTCATCTACGACAAGCGCCGGGTTCAACCGTCCGGCCTGGCCGGGGAGATCGTCATCCCCCCCGCCGGCGGCAACGATCCGGCTGAGCAGTTCGACCGGACGCCTTACATCGTGGGATTCCAGTCCGGCGGTGAACGCTTCACCCTGCTGACCGCCCATATCCGTTACGGCGATTCCCCGCAGGATCGCATGGGAGAGATCAAGTCCATGGCCGAATATACGGCCCGGGAGCTGCGGAGGCGGGCGGGCATGGAAGCAGAGGAGAACAATCTTTTGGTGCTGGGGGATTTCAACATCGAAGAAAGGGGCGGGAATCCTCTTTTCCAGGCTTTCGTATCCACCGGGCTGGTGGTCCCCGAGGCCCTGCTGCACCTGAAAACCACCTATGACACGAAACCCAAAT
>JAFGEX010000063.1 GCA_016931355.1 bacterium | reverse complement strand
CCTTGATCGCTCTGACCGCGGTTTGCACGTCCCCGAAGGCGGTGACGAGAATGACGACCGCCGAGGGATCCATTTCCATGATCCGGGAGAGCCAGTTGAATCCCTCGGCGCCGCTGGTGACGTCCCGCGTGAAGTTCATGTCGAGCAGGATGACGTCCACGTCCTCCTTTTTCAGGAGAGCGGGAATGTTCTCCGGATTCGCTTCCGTACGGACGTCATAAGGCGCCTGTTTGAGCAGCAGTCTGGCCGCGGTGAGCACGTCCGCGTCGTCGTCCACGACCAGTACGGTTCCCATGGATTGTTGCATGCTGTTGTCCCCGTTGATACCGGGAGCCGCCCGGGATTGAGCGGTTCTTGAAAATGGATCGACCTGACAACAAGGAAGCCAGTAAAAATATGTCGAAACAAAGAATCATTGTCAAGTGAAACTGTCCGTTTTCGTACATGGATTGTCACGAAACCGGATACTTTTATTTGGGTGCGGTTGATCGATCGAGGCCGTTGCGTATTTGATCCAGGACTGGGTGTTGGGAACCATGAATATTCATCAAACCGGCGTTCGCGGTCAATTTCATGATATTCAATAAATTATCAAAATTTTATCCGGTGTTCCCGAGTTCTTCGGGATCCGCCTGACAGCCGTTTGAAAGTCGAACGCGGCCTGGCACATGGGTTGCCTGAAGATATCATCGATGATGGATCAAGAAAGCCCATAATCAAAGAGAGAAAATCATGGACCGCCCAATACCCAAAAAGAAATGGACCTTGAAACGGATCGGGATGATCGGAATACCATCCGCTTTCATCCTGTTTGTTCTGTCCAGCCTGCTGTTCGGAGACCGCCGTTCGCAATTGAACGTCCAGGCGGAGCGGCTCACGGTCTCGACCGTGTCCAGGGCGCCCTTTCAGGAGTTCATTCCCGTGACCGGCACGGTCATCCCCATCAAAACGGTGTTCCTCGACGCCATGGAAGGCGGCCAGGTGTCGGCCGTGTACCTTGAAGCCGGTTCCCTCGTGAAAGCGGGCGATAAAATCCTGAAACTGGAAAACAACAATCTCAGGCTGAACATCCTGTACAATGAGGCCAACCTGGCCGAGCAGAGCAATGCCCTCCGGACGAACAGGCTTCAGATGGAGCAAAACCGCCTCGCGCTGCAATCACAGCTGACCCAGCTGAATTACGAGTTGAAAAAGCAGAAACGGATCTACGAACAGTCAAAAATTCTCATTGAAAAAGGCATGATTGCGAGGCAGCAATTCGAGGAGGAAAAGGATCTGTACGATTTTCTCGTCGAGAAACAGCGACTGACGATCGAGACTCACCAGAAGGATTCCCTGTTCCGGACGATCCAGATCCAGAACCTCGAAATGTCCCTCGACCGGATGCAGGACAACATGCGGCTCGTGAAACTGAACCTGGAGAACCTCGTGGTGAAGGCCCCGGTTTCGGGACAGCTCACGTCGCTTGTGCCCGAGGTCGGCCAGTCCATATCCGGCGGACAGCGCATCGGCCAGATCGACGTGCTCGACGGATTCAAGGCCCGCGCGGAGATCGACGAGCATTACATCGCCCGAATCCACACCGAACTGGGCGGCGAATTCGAATTCGCCGGCAAGACCTATCGGCTGGGCATCCGGAAAGTGTACCCCGAAGTCAAGGAGGGCAGGTTCGAAGTGGACATGGAATTCGAATCCGGTTCTCCCGAATCGATCCGGCGCGGCCAGACGCTGCACATCCGCCTTGAATTGGGCGACCTTTCCGAGGCCGTTCTGCTTCCCCGCGGGGGATTCAACCAGACCACCGGCGGCCAGTGGATTTATGTCGTGGATCAATCCGGAAATTTCGCCGTGAAACGGGCGATCAAACTCGGCAGGCAGAATCCCGAAATGTTCGAAGTGCTGGAAGGGCTCGAGCCGGGCGAGAAAGCGATCACTTCTTCCTACGAGAGTTACGGTGAAATGGACAAACTGATCCTCAAGAAATAGGATGGATTCGGCCATGGGCACCCTGCTGGTCATCGTTCTGACAGGCGTTATTTTGTTCATACAACCCAATCCGTTTGTTTCCACAAAAAAGGAGAAGTCCGGTGATCAAGACTAAAAACCTGAAGAAGGTCTACACGACCGAGGACGTGGAGACCACCGCCCTGAACAACGTGAATTTCGAGGTCCAACAGGGCGAATTTGTGTCCATCATGGGCCCTTCGGGCTGCGGCAAGTCGACCTTGCTCAACCTGATCGGCCTGCTCGACAATCCCAGTGACGGGGAATACCACTTTCTGGACCATGAGGTTTCGGGATATTCGGAACGCCAGCGGGCGAATCTCAGGAAACACAACATCGGATTCGTGTTCCAGAGTTTCAACCTGATCGACGAACTCACCGTCTTTGAAAACATCGAATTGCCGCTTCTTTATCAGAAAGTGACTCCTTCCGAACGCAAGAAGCGCGTCACGGCGGCGATGGAAAAAATGCAGATCATGCACCGGAAGACCCATTTTCCGCAACAGTTGTCCGGCGGCCAGCAGCAGCGGGTCGCCGTTTGCCGCGCGATCGTGGGCAATCCCAAACTCATCCTGGCCGACGAGCCGACCGGCAACCTCGATTCGATCCACGGCGAAGAGGTGATGCAAATGCTGCTGGAACTGAATGAAGGCGGCGCGACCATCATCATGGTGACCCACTCGCCGGCCTACGCCGAATACGGCAACCGGGTCCTGCACCTGTTCGACGGTCACGTCGTGACCGAGAATATGAAGGGAAAGTTCCATGTTTGACGGTCATTTCAAGACCACCCGGCGAAATCCGGCTAAAGACCAAAGGGTTTCCCCGATCATGATCGGGGGATTCGCCCCGGGGTTCGCCGCCTGTTGATGGATTGCCTTGTTGTTGATCGGCCGGCGGACGATTCGCGCAGGGACGGGGAGGGCCAATCCGGTCGAGTCGCTCAGGTAGGAGTGACGAAATCCCGAACTTGTTTCTGGGGCGAAGCCTTGTGGTATGAGAGAAGGCAGCATCTAAGCCTTAAAGCAGGGGATAGAATAAGGGTAAAAGGATTCCTAAGGAATAAGGCAGGAAACAACCATGTTTAATAACTATTTTAAAGTCGCCTGGCGAAATCTTTCCAAACAAAAGATGTATTCTATCATTAAGATTGTCGGGCTGGCCTTGGGTATTGCTGCATGTTTATTGATTGCACTGTTTATTAAAGATGAACTCAGTTATGATCTTCATTATAAAAACGGAGATCGAATATACAGAGTTGTAATGCAATATCATGGTAACGGCAGTAACCAAGGAATGTCTTCCTTTCCAGCCCCTTTCGCAGGCGAGATTGAAAAAGAATTTCCCGAAATAGAAAAGGTCGGCCGTATAACGGGATTTGCCTATTTCGGTGCAGGAAGCAATGATATCAGGCGTACGGATAAACCGGATAACATTTTTGAAGAAGGTTTTGTTTACGCCAGCCAGGGAGTCCTGGATATATTTCAGACGCAAATGGTATATGGAAATCCCGATCATGCTCTTGATGCTCCCCAAACCATGGTCATATCCAAACGTAAAGCCGACAAATTCTTTCCCGATGAAAATCCCGTTGGTAAAACTGTGATGCTTAATAATGATGAAAAAAGGATTTATGCCATAAGCGGAGTCATGGAGGATCCTCCCCATCATTCGCATTTTCAATATGATTTTCTGATGACGCTAAGCGGCGGTCTTTATCCGGGGGAAGAAACAAACTGGTATTCACAGTCAAGCACTGTTTATGTGCTGCTTTATCCCGGGACAGATGTCGCTTTACTTGAAGCAAAATTAATGAATATGGCCAGAAAAAATATCCTTTCATTTGGCGTAAAAAATGAAGGACCAGAAGCGGATGAACTCATCAAAAAATTGAGTTACAGACTTCAGCCAATCAGTGATATTCACCTGAAATCAGAAGGAATTTCTGATGAATTT
>JAFGEX010000062.1 GCA_016931355.1 bacterium | reverse complement strand
AGCCTTCGCGCAAACACATAGAGGTCCACGAAATCCTCGCGCAGAAGCGGCTCGCCCCCGGTGAAACGGACGGTCAGACACCCCAGTTCTGCGGCTTGCCTTAAAATATCCTTGGCGAATCGGGTATCCATCTCGAAACCGCGCGCAGCGGCATCATTTTCAGGCCGGTTGATAAGACAATGAATGCATGCATTGTCGCACCGTTCGGTCAGTTCCATATCGATATGCCCCAGGACGGCCGAGGGCGTCGGGGCCTCATGGGCTCTGAGCTTGACCGCATAGGTTGATTCAGACATAGATGCCTTTTTAATGTCGGCGAAAACGCCTGAAAGGGGTGCTCATCATTATTGTTGCTTCTGGCCTACGATCCCTTCTCTGCCTGAAAGGGGCATTCCGCCATTCTCAACAGTTGAGTCAGGATCGCCCCGCTCCTGTCAAACCGCATGACATAGGAAGGTACTTCATGTGCCATGAGTTCCACCAGGTCCAGTGTTTTGTTCCACCAGTCGGCTGTGACGAAAGGCCTGATCAGGCAGTCGATCAGGCGAAGTGTGATTTCACGGTGGTTTGCCAGCAGTTTCAAACTGTTCTCGTCCGATTTTTCGATGAAGCAGATCGCACGCAAAGGAGCGGATGCCGGCGACACATCCGGAACATCACCATGGCTCCAGGTTCCGTAAACACGCCATCCGTCGTCCATGCGGCGCACGATATTCCGGTCATCGCAGAGGATTTCGCATTTCAGGCCTGGCTGCTCTGAAAGTCCGATCGCATTTTTCAAGAGATTGGCCAGTGTGGACTTACCCGCATCCGAATGACCGACGAACAGCATGCCCGCCCCTTTAAGAACCGCACCAGCGGCGTGGAGGTAAAAACCCGCCCTGTCCGCAAGCAGGCGGGCGATCAGGATCTGATCCGAGGAGAAAAGGGTCAGGGAATGGAGACCGCCTCTGCGCCAGGCGTCCCCGTGTATGCTGAAGATCCTGCCGCGTGTATGATTGTCGTTGAATATGCCGACACAGCGTAGGGACAGATCATCCGCATCCGGTGAAATGCCGAGATAGTAGTATGAATCATGATGCCTGTAAATTGCCCAGGGCGGCTTACGGTAAAGTTCCCTGCCGAGATCCGTTGCCTGCAGATCCGGGATCTCAAAATGGTGGCGAATTGCAACCATGTCCTTTCCGGGGCCTTCCGTCCTGAAGAGGTTCACCGCGCGGCTGAAAGTGGCATCGGTCATCGGCAAATCGCTGTCCACCTGAATCGTTATGCCGGCGATTTCAAAGTACCGCCGATGCCCTGCTTTCCATTCCTCCCTGAACCTCTTCTCCTCGCGGGCGATTTCGCACAAATACTGAACCGGAGCGGAAAAACGGCCATGCTCCAGCCAGCCGTATACCGGACACCAGCGACAATCCCGGCGAAGTTCGCAGCTTGCGCAATGCGCATCGTACTCCCCGCCGCCGTGCACCCGATCCATAAGCGATGGGATGAACGTCTCCCAGCACTCCCGTACCGTCCCTGCGCGAAGGTCGTACCGCATGGCCGGATCCTTGATAAGCGAACAGAAACTCATTCCGCCGTATGGATCCACATGGAAATCCCTTCTACTGGATATGCATGGAGCGAACAACCGATCATCGCATTCCGCTTGTGACGAGGAAAGAGGAAGTCCCTCTTCAAATGACATATCCGGCACGTCCAGTTTCACCACATCATTGGGAGGAAGGCGCTGGCTTGCGATTTCCGCATTCTGGGCGGGATCCCGGCTGGATGACAGATAGAGCCAAGTTGCGCCGATTCGCCAATGCGGGCTGATGGATCGGGCCAGTTCTTTCATCTGCCCCCACTCATGCTGATTCGCACGCATAGGGATTAACTGGACAATGAAGCCGGCGCCAGCCTCCTGCAGATATCGGAATCCCTGCATGAGCATCTCGAAACCGCCGGGATGGCGTGTGATGCGGTCATAGGTTTCCTTTGTCGCGCCGTAGAGCGCGATATACTTCGCTCCCCGGCGTCTCATCAGTTTTGCAATTTCCCGGGTTATCAAGGTGCCGTTCGTGTTCAATGAATATCCGGCTGATCGGGTGGTCAAAAATTCAAAAATTTCAGGGAAATCCGGCCTCAACATCGGCTCTCCACCCGATAAGTTCCAACGGCTGCAGCCCATGTCCCTGGCCTGACCCAAAACCGACTTTATTTCATCAAGGTTGAGTTCCAGTGATTGTTCCGGAGAATCGGGAGGTATTCGCAGCCAGCAATGCAGACAATTATGGTTGCATCTGTACGTGAGATCAAGATTTCCTTGGAGGGGGATTCGATGAAGAATACCGGTTTTCTCTTGTCTTATGTAATCACTCAAATAAAATCCCAACGGGTGTCAAGGAAGAAGCGTGTAATCATTTGGTTCTCAACTACTTGCATTTGCGTTACATGGAGCACATGCTCCCCATTTGAGTTTTAAACATGCGCTGTATGCTGTACCGCTGCCGACGGATATGCCGGACGACGTCGCCTTGCACGCACGGAGCACCGCCTCCTCCGGATTGCCTCTTAACAGAACGATCAATGTCGGTTTTTGCCAGGGTTGCTTCATCTAGTTATCCCGATGGGATTATTTCTTCAAAACATCCGATACCAGTTCCCTGCTCCATCTTGATTACCCATTGGCATTTCAATAATCGGATGCGCTTGAATACTATTCATGGGTGTTGCAAAGAACACGCCGTCTAACTCTATAGCCCCCACTCGATTTTTATTATAAAAAATATTACATTTTCTTCATCTTTATTTAATTATAGCGAATTTAACGAAAAAAGTCAACCCTATTCTCGTCATCGAATGGTACAATGGCGACTGATATTGAAGCTCCCCGGCAGCTCACTGCCGGATAGCTTCAATCCCGCAGTCATTGAGCTGCGAACAATCACCTGTCTGCAGGTAAAATGACATAGACATTGCCGCATATGACTCCTCAAAAGTAATCCTTGCGAGATTAATTTCTCTGCATTAAATTTCTATGATCCGTTCGATCCTCCGGTAGATGCCATTTCCCAGAAAAACAGGATCCCGCGCCATGAACCTCGACGTCCACACCATCCTGTTCATCAGCCTCGTGATAGACATCGTCTGCACCGTGGTCATCGCCCTGCTCTGGCATTACAATCACAAGCGCTTCCACGGCATGGGATTCTGGGTGCTGGACTTCGCCTTTCAGACAACCGGCATCCTTCTGATCAGTTTTCGCGGGAAAATCCCGGACCTGTTCTCCGTCGTGTCCGCCAATGTTCTCGTCATTTCCGGAGCCGTTCTCGGCTACATGGGTCTGGAACGGTTTTTCGCAAAGAAGGGGCCGCAGATCCAGAACGGCCTGCTCGTCCTGGCCTTCGCCGGCATTCATTCCTTCTACACATTCGCCCAACCCAGCCTGACCCACCGCAACCTGCTTCTGGCCGTAAGCCTTCTGCTCGTCTGCGGCCAATGCGCCTGGCTTCTGCTCCGCCGCATCGATCCCGGCGACAGGCCCATCGCCCGTTTTCTGGGCATTGTCTTCCTGATCTACTGCGCCGTGAACCTGGTCCAGTTGTTCGAGGCGTCCCTGTACGCTGCGCCTGATGATCTATTCGCGTTCAGGGCCAGGGAATCGGTGTTCATCATCGCCTATCAGGTGCTGCTGATCCTGGTCATGTACGGCATGACTCTCCTGGTGAACCTTCGCCTGTTCAGGGACCTTCAACTGCAGGAGGAAAAATTATACAAGGCCTTCCACGCCTCGCCGAATGCCATCATCCTGACCCGGTTTCAGGACGGTGAAATCCTCGAAGTCAACGACGGATTCCTCGCACTCACCGGATTTACACCCGGCGAAGTGCTCGGCAAAAAGACCCTGGATCTTCAGCTCTGGGCGGATCCTGAGGACCGGAGAAAAATCGTGGAGGCTTTATCCCGGGAGGGTTGCATCCACAAAAGGGAATTGAAATTCCGCAAAAAATCGGGCGAGATCCTCACCGGGCTTTTTTCCGCGGAGATCATCGATGTCAACAACCAGCGCATCATCCTCTCCAATATCGCCGATATCACGGATATCAAGAAGGCTGAAGCAAGCATCCTGAACCTGCTCACTGAAAAGGAAATCCTGCTCAGGGAAGTGCATCACCGCATCAAGAACAACATGAACACCATGATGAGCCTGCTGTCCCTGCAATCGAAGATGGCGGACAATCCGCATGCATCCGAAATCCTCGACGCGGCCAGGAACCGCCTGATGGGCATGGCCCATCTCTATGACAGGCTCTACCGGTCGGAAACATATCAGGCCATGTCCCTGAAGGATTTTATCTTTCCGCTCGCCGGGGAGATCATACGCCTCTTCCCGGTCCGGACCGAAGTGAAACTTGAAACGGCTGTCGAAGACATCGTCCTGGATCCGAAAATCCTCTCTCCGCTGGGCATCATCATCAACGAGCTGATCACCAATTCGCTCAAGCATGCGTTTGCGGACCGGGAAGCCGGAAGCATCTCGCTCTCGGCATCCAGGAACGACAGGCGCATCACAATACTCTATTCAGACGACGGTCCCGGCATCCCGGAATCCCTCGACATCAAAAAGGCCCAGGGATTCGGGCTCGAGCTCGTCAGCATGCTCGTCGAGCAGATCCGCGGCACAATCCGGTTCGAACGCGGCGATCGCACAAGGATCATCATTAAATTTGAAGGGT
>JAFGEX010000061.1 GCA_016931355.1 bacterium | reverse complement strand
TGCCGCGGGGTAAGCGAGCGAATACAAACAAATTTTTCCCTACAGATCGAAGATTCCCCGCCGCTTGCGGCGGGGAGCTTCAATCCCTTGAGAGCGACCCGGGGGCCGTTTATTCCGCGAAACGCGAATACCAGGCCGGTTCTTTAGAGCCGTTGGTCGCACAGCCTTTCTCTCCGGCCCGGGTCAAACCGGCCCGGGAGTTGAAGGACGTCCGCCTTGATCAATGCTATATCGGCTCCTGCACCGGAGGCAAGGTGACGGATTTCAGGGCTGCGGCGTCGATTCTGCGAAACAAGGAGGTGCGGATCAAGACGGTGATCGTGCCTGCCACGCGGCGTGTTGCGGAAGCCCTGGATACGGAGCAGATTCAAGGTCAGACCCTGACAGAGATCTTCAAAAAAGCCGGCGCTGCGATCGGGCCTCCTTCCTGCGCAGCCTGTCTCGGCGGGCCGGAGGATACGTTCGGGCGGTTGAACCACGACGAAGTGTGCATCTCCACCACGAACCGCAATTTTCCCGGAAGAATGGGATCCAGGGGATCGAAAACGTTCCTGGCTTCTCCGCTCACCGCGGCAGCCTCAGCATTGACCGGGAGAATCACGGACCCGAGGGAAATGATGGAGGATTGAAAAAGTGCGGCGTTTCCAAGATCAAAGAGGGACTCTGTTGGAGAAGTTTTGCGAACCGCATTTGAACTGCTGAATCTAGGATCGGATGAATCATTCGGGAATATGAGGGAGGTTGAATGGCTCTCATAGAAGGCAAGGCCTATGTTCTGGGCCATGATGTGGATACAGATCAGATCATCCCCGCGCATCACCTGGTGTACAGCCTGGACGACGAAAGCGAGCGGCGGGAGTACGGCCATCTGGCTCTTTCCGGCGTCCCCGAATCCGGGGCAGGTCTGCCGGAGGGCAAGAAGCCCTTTGTCAGGGAGGGTTATTTTCAGTCCGATTACCGGATCCTGGTAGCAGGCAGGAATTTCGGTTGCGGATCATCCCGCGAACATGCGCCGGTCGCCCTGCATACAGCGGGCGTTCGGGCTGTTGTCGCAGGTTCCTATGCCCGGATATTCTACCGGAACACCGTGGACGGAGCCTATTTTATCCCTTTGGAATGCAGGGAGGATCTCGTGCGGGAGATACGGACAGGCGAAAACCTGCGCCTGGATCCTGAAGCGGGGCTTCTGGACAACCTGACTTCTGGGAAAAGGTACAGGATGGAACCGCTCGGGGATGTGGCAGGCATTGTCGAAGCAGGCGGGATTTTCGCGTATGCAAGGCGGAACAAGCTTTTCAGGTAAACAGCGGATCAACAACAAGAAGGGGAATATTCGTGAGCGGGAAGACTTATCAGATTGCATTGATCCCGGGAGACGGGACAGGTCCCGAGGTTGTCCGGGAAGGGGTGAAGGTTCTGCAGGCGGCAGGTGAGAAATTCGGTTTCAAGATGGAGTTTGCCTCCTTTGATTTTGGCGGAGACCGGTTTCTGAGAACCGGCGAGGTTTTACCGGACGCGGCCGTACTGGAATTTAAAAAATTCGACGCCATTTTTTTGGGCGCCATCGGGCATCCGGATGTCAAACCCGGAATCCTGGAGAAGGGTATTCTCCTGCGGCTGCGTTTCGAACTGGACCAATACATCAATCTGCGTCCGGTCAAGCTCTATCCCGGAGTTGAGACACCGCTGAAGGACAAAGGGCCTGAGGACATCGACTATGTGGTGGTCCGCGAGAATTCCGGCGACTGCTACACGGGCATAGGCGGCGTCTCGATGAAAGGGACAGCGGACGAGGTGGCGGTGCAGAACATGGTGTACACGCGCAGCCAGGTGGAGCGCTGCCTGCGCTATGCTTTTGAATGTACACGGAAAAGAGCACGCAAGAAGACGCTGGCCCTGTGCGGAAAAACGAACGTGCTCACCTATGTTTACGACCTCTGGGAGAGAGCCTTTCATGAGATCGGAGCCCGGGATTATCCGGACATCAGACGGGAATACTACCATGTGGACGCCACCTGCATGTGGATGGTCAAGAACCCGGAATGGTTCGACGTCATCGTGACCGGAAACATGTTTGGAGACATCATCACGGACCTGGGCGCCATCACGCAGGGCGGGATGGGGATTGCCGCAGGCGGCAACATCAATCCGGCCGGCGTCAGCATGTTCGAACCCATCGGCGGATCCGCGCCCAAATACACGGGGAAAAACGTGATCAATCCCCTGGCCGCCGTGTGCAGCGGCATGATGATGCTCGAGCATCTCGGCGAGGAAAAGGCTGCGCGATCCATCGAGCGGTCCGTCATTTTCGTGACCGGGAAGAAACTGAAGAGCCTGGCCGCGGGAAAAATGGGATACTCCACATCCGAGGTGGGGGATCTGGTGGCGAAAAATCTGACCTGACGGGTGTTCTCACATTCGCGCCTTGTCGCCCGGATATGTCGGCCGGTATTCCCGCAGGAGGGAAATGTACCGGATTCTCCACCCGATGCGACCGGTCCCGGCCAGGCGGGGCTTTTTAAATGAAAAATCCCGGGATTTACCGGGATTTTTTTTATTTTATTGCACCGGAATCCATACGGCGTTCCGCGCAAAACGGGCTTCCCCGCATCATTTGGCCAATGCGCGCACCAGTTCCTCGGAGAGACGCTCCTTGCAGCGGCTGAAACTGGATTCCTGTTCCTGGTATTCGCTGGCCCACATCACGGAACCGGTGCGTGTATCGATCAACACGAGCTGGGCCGAGTTGATCAGGATATCCCCGCCGTAGGACTGATAGACGTAGCGGACCTTGGTCCGGATGAAGCCGTCGCATTTCAGCGTTTCTGAAGCTCTGGAAACGATCTCCCAATCTGTTGTTTCGACAAATCCGGATTCCGAATCCGTTTCGAATTCATCGGGCTGGGAAGGCGCCGGCAAACCGGCTGCGGCCTTCATTTTATCCCAGCTGATCATTTGAATGCCTGCCTTGATCAGGGCGATGCCGAGGGCCCTGTTGAGCTCGTTGACGATTTCGTCTGAGGTTTCCGGAAAGGTCACGGAGCGGATCCGTATCCGCACTTCAACGGGCTCTTGGGGGGCCGGTTTTTCAGGTTCCCGGACTTCCTGATCCGGTTCCGGAACAATGGCTACCGGCAGGACCTTCCGTTTCAGCAGGATGCCCGCCGCAAAGGCGAAACCGCGGTCATTCCTGTCCACGAAGTCGTATTCGCCTTTCAGAACCAGGGACAGGGAACGGGAGAGGGAGAATCCCGTGCCGAAGCCGGCTCTGAAAGCGCCGTGCACGGAAGTTGCCGAATCGAAGGAAAACCGGCCGGACGGAGAAAGTTTTTCGTCCCGCTGGAATCGAAGGGCCAGGCCGTAGCCTGCGGACAGAAAAAACGGCCCGAAGGGAAGCCGCAGGCCGGGCAGGATCGAGTTCCGTGTGCGGATGGTGTAGTGAATTTTGGGATCGGACGGCGTAAACAGGGCATACGTGCCGTCCACACTGAGAAACAAAAAGCGGGAAGACAGGGCTATTTCAGGGGCTGGGACCAGAATCCAGTCCTGATGCCAGTTGTTGTTGCATCCCCGGACGCCGAGCAACACGTCCGCCCGGGCCGGGCGGATTGCAAGCAGCGCCGGCAGGAGAAAAACAAAGAATAAAAACCGTTTCATGGAATCCCCCGTTCAGGCTCGCGTCGCAGCATGTCTAGAACTGGACCTCGGGCGTCTTTTTCTCGGCAGCCGTTTCGATCTCGAAATATTCCACTTCCTTGAAATTGAAAAAATAGGCATAGACCAGGCCGGGGAAGGTCTGAATGGCCGTGTTGAATTCGCGGGTTGTTCCGTTGTAGTACCGCCGGGCCATCTGTATCTCCTCCTCGATCCGGGCGAGGTTTGCCTGCAGGTCGATGAAATTCTGGCTGGCCTTGAGGTCCGGGTAGTTCTCCGCCAATGCGAACAGGGATTTGATGGCGCCGGTCAGGGAGTTTTCGGCATCCGCCTGGCCGCGCACATCCTTGGCTTCAATCGCTGCAGTTCTGGCTTGGGTGACGCGCTCGAACAGGTCCTTCTCGTGTTTGGCATACCCTTTGACCGTCTGCACGAGGTTGGGCAATAGATCGTACCTGCGTTTCAGTTGGACATCGATCCCGCTCCAGGCTTCCTTGACCAGATTCCTCTTCTTGATGATCGTGTTGTACATCATGATCAGAAGGACCGCGCCGACCAGCAGCAGCATGAGGAAGAGAGCCATGGGTTTCTCCTTCAAATACAAATGGGCTGAACTTGAATCACTACGATTCGATTTCCCCGCCCCTTGGGGCGCACTCTTTTTCGGTGTTTTCGGATGCCCCGCCGCTTGCACCCGGGCATTTCAATATTATAATAAAAAAAGGGTTGATTGTAAACAAAAAAATGTGCAGTTTCCGGCATGGATGGAAGGTCCCGTGCGATGAACCGCCCGGAAATCTTCGGTCCGTCAGTTAAAAAAAGGTCCCTGTGCGCCCGCATTCCCTGCTTGAGTCCGCGAAGATTTCGTTCGATGTCGGATTCACCGGAGGAGGACATCCATGAGCAGCAAAGCCGATGAAAATTGCCGCACTTCTCTTATACGCATGGCTGCCGGTCTCTTGTTCCCGGGGCTGTGGGTCATAGGCGTCCCTCTCGCAGTTTTTTCAGCCGGTCAGACCGATTCTGTCCTGAAAAACGTGCCGTTCCGGTTCCGGGCGGTGATCGGAGGCGTCAATCAAGTGTATCTGGCCGGGACGTTCAATGACTGGGACGGCGGAAGACACGAAATGCAGGACCGCGACGGCGACGGCCTCTTTGAAACGAATCTGCTTCTGCCTGCAGGCAGGTATTTGTACAAATTCGTCGTGGACGGCGAGTGGCTCACGGATCCGGAAGCGAAGGAATTCGAACCGGACGGAAGGGGCGGACGGAATGCGGTTCTGATTGTGGACAACCGTTTTGATGCCGCGGTTTTTCAGGCCGGGGACGGACGCATCAGCCTGTTCGAAGTTCCGGTCCGGCCCGACTATACCCTGGTCAACCCGGATGAGGCTGGGCTGGAATTCCGTTTTCGCGCTTTTTCCGGGGACCTGGAAAGCATGGTTCTGCGCATCCTGGAAGGCGGTACCTGGGAAGCCGTCCCCATGATCCTGGACGGCAGCGACGAAACGTACGATTATTACAGGTGCAGGATTTCCCGGGATGTGCGTGAACCGCTGCGTTTCCTGTTCGAACTGCAGGATGGAGCGATCCGGCTGACCGCGGGTCCGAAGGGCCTCACGGCCGAATCCCCGGGTGAATCCGGTGCTTATGTGTACGATCCGCAGGAACTCCCGCTGTTCCTGACGCCTGACTGGGCCAAGGACGGCATTTTTTACCAGATTTTTCCGGACCGTTTCTGCAACGGAGATCCGTCCAATGACCAGGACTTTTCGGAACCCTATTATGAAGGCGTCTCCTCACCGCCCCCGGAAGGGAACGGGAGGCTGGAATACTTTCACCTGGTCCGGGACTGGAGTGACTGCAGCGGCCTGACAGCCAGCCCCTTCCGCAGCGACGGCAGGCCGGATTATTTTTCATTCTACGGCGGGGACATCGCAGGCGTATCGGGCAAGCTGGATTACCTGCACGATCTCGGCGTGACGATTCTCTATTTCAATCCGCTCAACGAGGCGCGCTCCAATCACAAATACGATCCGGTGGACTACGGACGAATCGATCCGCATTTTGCGGATGAAGAAACCTTCCGGGAATTCACCCGAAAGGCCCACGACCTGGGCATACGGATCATTGTGGACATGGCGTTCAACCACACCGGAGACTGGCATTACGCCTTCCGGGACACCCGGGAAAAGGGGGAGGCGTCTCCCTACTGGCACTGGTATGAATGGCGGCGCTGGCCCCTTCCGGAAGGCGGATGCCCCACGCCCTGCGATTTCTATGATTGCTGGTGGGGTTATCCCATCCATCCGAATCTGAACTATGATCTCTCACGGCCGAACGACCAGGAGAACGGGATAACGAATATGGCGGAAGCGGTTCCCAACCTCGATGTGGTCCATCACATCCTCGACGTCGCCCGTTACTGGATCGGCACTCTGGGCATTGACGGATTCCGGCTGGATGTACCGAATGAGGTCCCGCTCTGGATGTGGAAGGAGTTCCGGGCTGTTGTGGATTCCCTGAAACCGGATGCTTTTCTCATCGGGGAGATCTGGGGGAATGCCATGCCGTGGCTGGGTCCGGATTGCTTCCATTCCACGATGAACTATAAGTATTTCCGGGATCCGGTTCTTCAGTTTTTCGCAGCACGTTCCGTGGATGCGGCCAGATTCGACAGGATGCTGGCCCCCGGGAGGCAGCAATACCCGCTTCAGGCCACCCAGGTCATGATGAACCTGATCGGCAGCCATGACACGGAACGGTTCATCACGCTGGCGGGCGGTGATGAACGGCGCCTCATGCTCGCCGCTCTTTTCCAGATGACCTATGTCGGCATCCCGCAGGTGTATTACGGGGATGAAGTCGGTCTGGAAGGCGGCAGGGATCCGGACAACCGGCGGACATTCCCCTGGTACTGGGAATCGGATGAGAACCGCAGCCGCATTCATCATTATTATAAGAGAATAATGAATATCCGGCGCAACCACGCCGCCCTCCGGACAGGTTCCTATCGAACCCTTCATGCCCGGGATGGGACGCTCATTTTTCTTCGCAGCAAGGATGAAGAAATCCTGGTTGCCATACACAATGAGGAGAAAGCCGGGGATATCACCCTGGACCTTGGCGGACCCTCGACCGGGGAATGGCAGGACCTGATGACCGGAGACCGTATCCCGGTCAAGCAGAGCCGCATGACCCTTCATCTGGATCCGTTGAGCGGGAGGATACTCCGGAAGCTGCATTAATCCGGTTCAGTCGTAACTGGCATATTTTTTGTCCTCACTTTCCGCAAAAAAAGAATCGGCCCCGCTTTTCTGAAAGCCCCCCAGGCAGCAGGCTGCCGGGGAATTCTTAAGTTATTGTAAAGAAGATATTTACACGAAACGATCCGGGCCGGGAAAAGTCCTGGAAATTTTCTGTCAAGGGATTCAAATTGAAACTCCGTCGTATCCCGGTATTCCGGATGGGATCTAAGCCCTCCATTCCGGCCTGGATATGAGCCGTCTCACCGAGAGGCAATCCGATGTTTTTTTTCCTGCCCATGCGCACTGAAAGGGACACCAAAAGACCACCGGACCTGACGATCGGTCTGATCGCCCTGAACCTTTTTGTCTGGATTTTTACACAGAACATCGTGAATTCCGAAATTCAGACTCTAGGGGAGATACACGAGAGGCTGTTTGAGATTGAAAGATCCGATGCGGACTGGATGATGGATGAAGCCTCAAAGCTGCTCGTCAGGGGCGATGAGGTATCGGTGCATCAAAAATTTCTGGAAACACATCACCTGCCGGAAGAAAGCGACGAGTACCGGGAATGGCTTTCGCTTTATCATCAGTTTGAACGGCTGAAAAACAATCAATTCTATCAGAGATGGGGTTTTATCCCTGCCCGCATCAATTTTCTGAAACTGATCACATCCCTGTTTCTTCACGGCGGTTTCTGGCATGTGTTCGGAAACATGCTTTTCCTCTGGATCGTGGGATGCAACCTGGAGGATGACTGGGGCTGGCACCGTTTTCTGGGATTCTATCTGCTCTCCGGATCGGCCGCGGGTCTGTTTCATGCGGCATGCATGCCGGACAGCATGGTCCCGTGCATCGGCGCTTCCGGAGCGGTGGCAGGCGTCATGGGCGCCTTTCTCTTCCACCATTTCCATACCAAAATCAAATTCGCCTATTTCTACTGGATCCTCCTTCGTCCGCGTTTCGGGGTTTTCAGGGTATCCGGAGGATTGGTGTTGCCGTTCTGGTTTCTCAAGGAGCTGATCCAGGCGAATTCGGGGATGGACACCGGCGTTGCCCATTGGGCGCATATCGGCGGATTCCTCTTCGGCGCAATCGTCGGAGCGGTTTCCAAATTCTATCTCGCCCCAGCGGGAGCCGGCAGCCGGACAGCCCCGGCTCAAAATGGCGGACAGATTAAAGATGCCATTTTATCGAATCTGACGCCTATTCCGACGGACTGGCCGATGGATAACAGCTCCATCGAAAAGTTGAACGAACTGGCATCCTCTGAACCCTATCACTTTGAAGCCCGCATGCGTCTCGCCGTTCTCGCCAGGCGGAACGGACACGACCGGGATGCAGCCGGGCTTGTCAATCAAGCCCTCGACATACTCCTGGAACTGGAGGACTATGACCGCATCATCAAGATGTACAGGCGGTTGAAACTTGAAAAGATGGATGATCTGCTGCCCTTTATTGCAGATTCCGGATTGTACCGGCTGGGGGATATTCTCCGGAAAGGGAGGTATTATCAGGAATCCGTGAAAATTTTTGCCGCCTATGTGAAATGGCATCCGCGCGGCATTATGCGCGCCCGGTCGATATACCAGGCCTACCGCATTCTGAAAGACCAGTTGAAAAACGAGAAACTCGCAGCGAATGCACTCGCCATGCTGCGCCGCGAATACCCGGATTTTTCACCGCGTTCGGCATAGCGGCCTGGACAGCGGGTCCCCCGTCCATTCGGTACCGGTGTGGAGAAAATACCGCATCAACAGAGCGAAAGCGAAGGCGGTCGTGTTCCCGTGCCCGCACGGTTCCGCATCAGTGTGTTTTATTTCAGGGAAATCCCGGCCGGAGATGACTCCATGCAGATTCGCATGTCCGTTGACTGGAGCGCCATGCAGCCGGGAACATCACGGTGCAGCAGGTCCGGAAGGGCAGGGGATTATTGCCCTTCATCCATTTCGTTTTGAAGCATCTGGTCCAGGGTTTGTCCGGAACGGATCAGTTTCAGGGAACCGTCCTTCCCCAGCAGCACCTCTGGGGCCTTTGGGAATGAGTTGTAGTTCGAGAGGGACATGGCCGAGCAGTAGGCGCCCGTCCCTCCGATAACCACGTAATCGCCAACGGACGGATCCGCCATTTTCCGTGGAATGATATGCCCCTGGTAATCCAGGCTCTGAGAATCCCCGCTTTCGCAGCATCGGCCCACCACCACCCTGTAGTCCAATTCGACATCCATGGCGTTCAGGTCGAATTCCGATGAGAGCAAAGCGCCTTCCCTGGAAACCACGTAAAAAGGATGCCTGGACCCGTAGAGCAGGGGGCGTGTGTTCGATTCCATGCCGGCATCCAGGATGATGAATTCGAATCCGCCCGGGCCGGACCATTTCTCATCGATCACGCCGGCGATCAGGTAGCCGGCATTGGCTACGATGAAGGTGCCGGGTTCCACGGCCATTTTCAGCTCCCTGCCTGTTTTCAGGTGGAAGGATTCGAGCTTTTTTCTGGCGTACCGGCCCAATTCCTGTATGTCCGCAGCGGTTTCATCCGGCATGCGGCTTTCCTTGAATCCTCCTCCGAAATTGATCGTATCCGCGTCCGGGAAAAACCTTTCCAATATGTCCAGTTCGCGGTCGATGTTTTCCCGCCACAGTTTGGGATCGCCTCCGGATCCGATGTGCACGTGCACCTGTTTGAAGACCAGGCCCCTGGATTGGGCCAGATCAAGGGCTTTCTGGATGTTGGCCAGATGTATGCCGAAGCTGGAATATTTGTCGCCTGTGTTCCGGGTCACGGACTCGCCGGCCCCGACACCCGGATTCACGCGTACGGCAAGGGGCACCCGGTTGCGCGATGCAACATCCGCCAGGGTCTCCAGTTGCCGGATGGAGCAAACCGTATAGGTCATGCCGCCTTGTATCATGGCCTCGAGGTCCTGCCGGTCCTTTCCGCAGGGCACCTCCTGGCTGGTCAGCATCATGCGCGAATAGGGGATCCCGGCACGAAAGGCCCTGCGGCCTTCGTTGAGCGAGGACAAATCCAGATTCAAGCCCTCGCCCGCAATGATTCTGAGAAGGGCGCGGCTGCTGTTCGCCTTCATGGCGTAACGCACCTGCAGGCCGAAGGCATTGGGCATGGCCAGCATCTGCCGGCATTTGGAGATGATTTCCCTTTCATCGTACAGGTAAACCGGGGTCCCGAATTTCCGCGCCGTTTCGGCGATCACTTGCGGTGTGACAGGGCCTTTCAATGAGACGGTCATTCCTTTGTCCTCCGGGCTACAGCTTCAGGTTTTTTTCGATGCAGAGGGCCGCTTTCCGGATGTCCTCGCGGTGTCCGAAGGCGGACAGCCGGATGAATCCTTCGCCGCTTGGGCCGAAACCCAGACCCGGTGTTCCGATCACATGGGTCTCGCCCAGAAGCTTGTCAAAGAAGTCCCAGGATTTCATTTTCCGGGGCGTCTTCAGCCAGAGATAGGGCGCGTGCATCCCGCCGTAAACGGTCAGGCCCATTTTGGACAGCGTTTCCCGGATGATGCGTGCATTTTCCATGTAATAATCGACGAGCCCCCGGCATTCCTCACGGCCCTGCGGAGAAAGGGCGGCGATGCCCCCTTCCTGGGCGATATTCGAGGCGCCGTTGAAGAAAGTGCTTTGCCGCCTGAACCACAGGGTGTTGGCCCGCCCAGGTCCGGAATCTCCGGCAATGAGGCTTTTGGGAACAATGCACCATCCCAGCCGCACGCCCGTGAATCCGGCGGTTTTTGAAAAACTGTGAATTTCGATGGCACAACTTTTGGCGCCCTGGATCTCATAGATGCTTCGGGGCAATGCGGGATCGCGGATGAAGGCCGAGTAGGCGGCGTCGAAAATCAGGACGGAGCGGTTCTCGTTTGCAAAACGGACGAAGCGGGAAAGCTGATCGTGCGTGGCCACAGTGCCTGTGGGATTGTTCGGGCTGCATAAATAGATCAGGCCGGCCTTCCGGTCGGGAAGATCGGGGAAGAATCCGTTCGATTCGACGCACGGCATGTAAATCATGCGCCTGTATTTCCGGGTTCCGGGATTCATCGGTCCTGTGCGTCCCGCGATGACATTGGTGTCCACGTACACCGGATAGGCCGGGTCCTGAACCGCCACGACATTGTTCACACCGAAAATGGATTGGATGTTGCCGGAATCCGGCTTGGCGCCGTCGCTGACGAAAATCTCGTCCGTACCGATGTCCACGCCGCGTTCCCGGTACAAGGCTGAAATGGATTCGCGGAGCCGGATGTCGCCCTCGTAATCGCCGTAGCCGGAATAGGTTTCAGGCCTGGCCAGTTTTTCGACACCGGCATGCAGCCCGCGGATGACGGCCGGCGTCAGGGGCTCCGTCGTGTTTCCGATGCCGAGCGGCAGCAGCTCCACGCCGGGATTTTTCGACTGGAATTCCCGGGCGCGCCTGGCGATCTCCGGAAACAGGTAACCGGCTGCGAGTTTGTCATAATGGGGATTCAGCGTGGTCATGGATTTTCCCTCTGCATTTTTTCCGTCCATTCGAAGGCTTCATCCAGGATAACCCCTTCCGAGACACGCGTGACCGGCCCGCTCATGTCCACGGTCCAGTCCTCCGAGACGGTGATTTCAAGCTCCCCGCCGGGCATCCGTACGGTGACCGGGCTTCTACAGAGACCCAGCTTGCACGCGACGCATGCAGCCGCGCAGCTCGAACTGCCGGAGGCCAGGGTATAGCCTGCGCCCCGCTCCCAAATCTCGATCCGTACGGCGTGCGGATCAAGGACCTTCATGAACTGGACATTGGTCCGGTTGGGGAAACGGTCATCCGTTTCGGCGAGGGGGCCGATTTCCCTTGCAAGTGCTTCCGAAATATCGTCCAGGGGGATCACACAATGCGGATTGCCGATGGTCGCGGCGCAGTATCGGAAGGACCGGCCGTGCAGCTGGAGCGTTTCGTTGATCACTTCGCGTTCAGGCCCCTTCACCGGGATGTCCTTCGAGGAAAAACTGATCCTTCCCATCCGGACATCCACCTTTCTGCCACCCGGATGAACGAGGGATTGAACCTTTCCCCCGGCCGTGTGGATGAGAAAAGGCCTGTCGCCGACCCTCCCGCGGTCGAACAGGTACCGTGAAAAAATTCTCAATCCATTCCCGCTTTTTTCCGCCTCGCTGCCGTCCGGATTGAAAATGCGCAGACCGAACGTCCCTTTTTGCGACGGTAGGGGACCCCAGAGGATGCCGTCCGATCCCACGCCGAAGTTCCGGTGGCAGATCAGCCGGATCTCCTCCGGCCTTGGGAGCCGCTCCGTCTCGGCCGGGTCCAGAACCAGATAATCATTTCCCAATCCATGGTATTTATAATATTTCATCCTTCATTTCCTCTTTCTGTTGAATGCGGCAGGGAAAAATACGGGAAAAAGGTAATAAAAATTTATGAGATTTGCAAAGGATGAAAAACGACTTGCTAATATCATTATTTTATATTAAATTAATGACCCGAATTTTGAGCGCCCTGCGTTGTTCGGATACGCATTTTCAGGCGCCGGGAAGGAAAAAGACAGCGAT
This sequence comes from bacterium, assembly GCA_016931355.1. GTDB lineage: Bacteria > Zhuqueibacterota > QNDG01 > QNDG01 > JABMRT01 > JAFGEX01. The sequence continues at coordinate 28,212 of JAFGEX010000061.1, read as the reverse complement.
GCTCAACAGTCGTGTTCTGGTTCTGAATCAAAACTATGAACCCATGAGCGTATGCAGCGCGAAGCGGGCCATCATCCTGCTCTGCCTCGAGAAGGCCGAAGTGGTCGAGCACAATCACCAGTTGGTACGCTCCATGAAGGAATCCATTCACCTTCCCAGCATCGTCCGGTTGAGCCGTTTCATCCATGTGCCGCGGAAACGCGTTCTCCTTTCCAGGAAAAACATCATCAAGCGCGACAACCACCAGTGCCAGTATTGCGGGAAGACACAGGGACCCCTGACCGTTGACCACGTGCTGCCCAAGAACAGGATGGGGCAGGATTCATGGGAGAATCTGGTTTGCGCGTGCACGGAATGCAATGCCAGGAAAAGGGACAGAACGCCCGGCGAGGCCAACATGCCTCTGCTCAGAGAACCCCGGAAACCGGGTTATCTCTTCTTCATACAGAACCTGATGGGCATTCCGGATGAACGCTGGAAGCCCTATCTCTTCCTCTCCTGATCCAGAGTGCCATAGAGGTGTGAATGACCCGGAAAAAGAGAATCCTGAGCGGCATGCGTCCGACCGGCCGGCTGCACCTGGGAAATTATGTCGGAGCCCTGGAAAACTGGGTGCGTCTTCAGAAAACTTATTCCAGCTTTCACATGGTGGCCGACTGGCACATGCTGACCACTTCCGTGGAGAATACATGCCGGATCCGGGACAACAGCATGGAAGTGGTCATCGACTGGCTCGCAGCCGGCCTCGATCCGGCCGAAAGCCCGATGTTCGTGCAATCCCATGTCCGCGAACACGCGGAGCTGCATCTGATCCTTTCCATGCTGATCACGGTCCCTCGGCTGCAGCGGAATCCGACGGTGAAGGAACAGGCCAGGGACCTGGGTCTGGAAGTCAACATGTCCTACGGGCATCTGGGATACCCGGTGCTTCAGGCTGCGGATATCCTGCTCTATAAAGCGGATGCAGTACCGGTCGGTGAAGACCAGGCGCCTCATGTCGAGATTACACGCGAACTGGCCAGGCGTTTCAATCAGGTTTTCAAACCCGTTTTTCCGGAGCCTGAAACGCTGCTGACGGAATTCGCCAGGCTTCCGGGCCTGGATGGACGCAAGATGAGCAAATCCCTGGATAATACGATCACGCTTTCGGATTCGCCCGAGGAAATTCAGAAGCGGGTAATGCAGGCTTACACGGATCCGGCACGGATACGCGCCACGGATCCCGGGCATCCGGAAGGATGCGTGGTATATGCCTATCATCAGAAATTTGCGCCTGGGACCTCCGCCCAGACGGCGGAGGACTGCAGGAAGGGCTGCCTCGGCTGCGTCGCACACAAGAAACAGATGGCTCAAATCCTGTCGGACATCCTGGCGCCCATGCGGGAGAAGAGGAGGCATTTCGAATCGCACCGCGATGAGGTCATGGACATCATACGGGAGGGGGATCGAAAAGCCCGAGCTGTTGCGGAATCCACCATGGCCGAGGCCCGGGAGGCGCTTTGTCTGGGATAGAGACGCTGATCCCGGCCGAGGAAAGGGAAGCCTATCGCATCCGGCTGCCCAATTTCGAGGGGCCGCTGGACCTGCTCCTGTTCCTCATCCGCAAGGAGGAGATGGACATATATGACATTCCCATCGCCCTGATCACGCGGCAGTACCTCGCCTATATCGAGTTGATGCAGGAGCTGGACCTCGACATAGCGGGTGAGTTTATTTTAATGGCGGCGACCCTGATTCAGATCAAGGTGAAGATGCTTCTGCCCAAACCGGAGGAGGAGGGGGAGGGAGAGGAGGAAGGGGATCCGAGGACTGAGCTGGTCCGGCAGCTTTTGGAGTACAAACGATTCAAGGAAGTGGCCGAGGATCTGACTGATCTGGAGGACAGACAGAGGCGGATGTTCCCGCGTACCTACTTCGAATGGCAAAAGCCATTCAAGCAGGAAGGCCGTGAAGTCGTTCTCAAGGAAATGAGTCTCTTCGATCTGTTGCAGGCGTTCAAGACCGTGCTGGACCATATCCCCGAGGAGCCTTTCCACTCGGTGAACGCCATACAGGTGACCCTGGAGGAGCAGATCGCGTTTATTGACGGCATGCTCCGGGACAAGCAGAGATTCGCGTTCAGCGATCTGATGATGGGCCTGAAAGAGCGCATCGTCATCATTGTGACCTTCATGGCCATTCTGGAGATGATCCGCACGCGCAGGATCAGTGTTCACCAATCGTCGATTTTTGAAGAAATCTGGATCGTGCGGAGATAAACGGGAGCCTCATGGATATTGACGCGCTGAAACCGATCGTGGAGAGCCTGATTTTCGCTTCGGATATTCCCATCCCCGCGTCTCAGATCAAGGCCCTGGTCGAGGAAGCCAGGGATTCGGAAATCCGCAAGGCCGTCGAGGCGTTGAATCTGGATTATACCCAAACCAACCGCGCCTTCTCCATCGTCCAGGTGGCAGGCGGTTTTCAGATGGTGACGCGAGAAAATTATGCGCCCTGGATCCGGAAACTGTTTCAGAAGCGCATCACGGCGCGTCTTTCCCAGGCCGCGCTGGAAGCCCTGGCTGTCATTGCATTCCGGCAGCCCGTGTCCAAACCCGAAATCGAGGCCATTCGGGGAGTCAATTCGGACGGCGTCATCCACACGCTGCTGGAGCGAAAACTGATCACCATGTCCGGCAGGGCGGAGGGCCCCGGAAGGCCCCTTCTCTACCGAACGACACAGGAATTTCTCCGGTATTTCGGGGTCAATGATCTTTCGGATCTGCCGAAACCGAGGGAACTTGAAGAACTGCTCAAGGAGGAATCCGCACTGGCTGTTGCGCAGGCTGCGGTGGAGGAGAATGGACATCCGGACAAACCGGGTTCCCGGGCGCAGGCAGCGGTGAATGCCGGGACAGGGATGCTTCCCGGCGAAAACGCCGGTGAATCGGAGCAGGATGCGGGAGCAGGATGAGGCATGCCGGCTTTGCCTTGAACGCCTATCTGGCCTCCTGCGGGGTTGCGTCGCGGCGAAAATCGGCCGATATGGTCCGGTCGGGCAGGGTGAAGGTCAACGGGCGGGCGGTGATGTCGCCGGGCCTGCGTGTAGATCCGGAAAGAGACAGGATCGAATGGGACGGCAGGCCTCTCTGGCCGAGGGCCGTTCACCGGTATGTTCTTTTAAATAAACCGGCAGGCTTTCTGACCACCGTGTCGGATGACCGCGGCAGGAGAACGGTGATGGATTTGCTCGATTGCCGTGAGCGTCTTTTCCCCGTGGGGAGGCTGGACCTCGATACGGAAGGCCTGCTGCTTTTAACGGACGACGGGCAGCTGGCGAACCGGCTGCTTCACCCCAGATACGGGGCAGAGAAGGTCTATCAGGCCTTGGTGCGGGGCGTTGTTTCCGCGAGTGCGATCGAAAGGTTGAAACGGGGCGTGTCCATCGGCGAGGGCGCGCCAGTGGCCGGGGATGCCCGGATTTCCGGCATTCAGGCCGGGGAAACCCTGCTGGAGATCAGGATACACGAAGGGCGGAAGCGGCAGATCAGGAGAATGATGGAAGCAGTTGGACATCCTGTTCTTCATTTGAAGCGGATCAGATTCGCAGGCCTGACTTTGGGGAATCTGAAATCCGGTCGATGGCGGGACCTGAGGCCCGATGAAATCAAACGGTTGCTGAAGCAGGCGTGAGCGTGATGCCCGGGAAATCGGTATCCGGAAAAGGATTTGTCGTGACCATAGACGGGCCGGCTGCGTCCGGAAAGAGCACCACAGCCCGGAAGGTGGCGGAGGAACTCGGATGGCTCTATCTGGACACAGGGGCCATGTACCGCGCCATGGCCGTAAAGGCGCTGGACTCGGGCATCCTACCGGCCGATGCGGCAGCCATCGGAAAACTGGCGGAACAGACTCTCGTGAGACTGGAAAATACGGGCGGCGGGATGCACGTTCTCGTGGACGGCCGGGACGTCAGCGACCGGATCAGGACACCGGAGGTGGACCGGGCGGTGGGACCGGTTTGTGAAGTGTCCCGTGTTCGGGAAGTCATGGTCGCCCTGCAGCGGGCCGCTGCCGCACAGGGAAACCTGATCGCTGAGGGAAGGGACATGGGAACCGTAGTGTTTCCTGCCGCGGATCTGAAATTTTACATGATGGCTTCCCTGGAAGCACGCGCCGGGAGAAGGCGCCTGGACATGGAGAAACAAGGGCTGAAAATGACCGTGGAAGAATTGGCGGAGGAGATACGAATCCGGGATGAGAGAGACAGCGGAAGGACCAACAGTCCGCTCGTGCCGGCGCCTGATGCCATTGCCGTTGATACGACACGAATGACCGTAGAGGAACAAACCCGTTTCATCCTTGGACGAATCCGCGAAAAAATGAAGGGACAGCATCGGCATGCGAATCACGATTGAAACCAAGGCCAGGCCCTGCCCCGGCGTTGAAAGGGCGGTTTCTCTGGCCGAGGATGCGCTGCGGCGGGGAGAGAGAATCATTGCCGTCGGGGAACTGATTCACAATTCGCGTGAGATCGGCAGGCTCCGCCAACTCGGTCTGGAAATCGTTTCATCAGAACGCTTCTTGAAGCCCGAATCCAGAAAATCCTTCGCCGGAGCCGTGTTCACTCTGAGGGCGCACGGCGAAACTGAAAAACTGGTCCGGAAGGCCAAGGAATACGGCATGCGCATCATTGATGCGACCTGTCCGATCGTTCAGCATTCGCAGGATCTGGTCCGGCAGCATGCCTCCGAAGGCCTCGGCATCATCATCGTGGGAGCCCCGGATCATCCGGAGGTGAAGGGATTGATGGAAAGATGCAAGGGCAGCGGAACCGTCGTCTCCACACCGCAGCAGGCCGAGAGGAGGGAATTCGAGGAGAGAAGCCTGTTGATCGCCCAGTCCACCGTGGATCCGGATCTTTTCCACGAGATCTGCCGGATTTTGTCCCATCGCCTTTCCGGACTGAAAATCATCGACACCACCTGCCGTTTCCTGAGAACGCGGAAATCGGACGTCAAGGCCTTTGCCGAGGAACAGGACATGATCATCCTGATCGGAGGGAGGCATTCTTCAAACTGCCGCCTGCTTTTTGAAACGGCGCGTCATGTCAACGCGCAGACGCACTGGATCGAAAAACCGGACGATCTGGACTGGTCCTGGTTCAAGAACGGCGAACGCGTGGGCATCACGGGCGGCGCATCCACGCCCAAATGGCAGATGGACGAAATTCGAAGCGTTCTGGAAAACCATCCTGTGAAGACTGCCCCCCGGGGGGTAAAAAATAAAAAAGGAGGTACACTTTTATGGCGGATGTGGAAAAAACCAAAAACCAAGAAATGACCGGTGAACCGGTCGGTTTCGAAAAAGGAGGTGATGCGAAAGAACCGGAGACCCAATCCGGGTCAAAGCCCCTGTCCCCTCAGATGATGGAGGACGGGGAGGAGTATTCGGCCGAGGAATACCAGCATTTTGTCGACCTGTACAGCCGGACCTTGAAGGACATCGAAGAAGGGCAGATCGTCAGCGGAAGGGTGCTGGCCATCAGCAAAAGCGATGTCGTCGTGGACATCGGATTCAAATCTGAAGGAACCGTGCCCATCGAGGAGTTCCCGGATTTACAGTCGATCAAAATCGGGGACAAGATCGAGGTGTTTCTCGACAATCTGGAAGATTCGGACGGCCAGCTTCAACTGTCCAAGCGCAAGGCTGATTTTATCAGGCTCTGGGACCGCGTCGTGGATATCCACAACCAGGGCGGGACCATCGAAGGCAGATGCGTCCGCAGGATCAAGGGTGGCATCGTGGTGGACCTGATGGGCGTGGATGCCTTTCTGCCCGGCTCTCAAATCGACGTGAAGCCGATCAGGGATTTTGACGCGCTGATCGGCCAGATGCACACGTTCAAGATCGTCAAGGTCAACAAGCTCCGCAAGAACATCGTCGTTTCACGGCGCGTGCTTCTGGAAGAGAGCATGGCCGAGATGCGGAAGACCATTCTGGGAGAGCTTGAAAAAGGGCAGGTTCGTAAGGGCACGGTCAAGAACATCACCGATTTCGGCGTGTTCGTGGACCTCGGCGGCGTGGACGGGCTTTTACATATCAACGACCTGTCCTGGGGAAGGGTCGGCCATCCCTCGGAGGTGGTGAAACTCGACCAGGAACTCGAGGTCATGGTGCTGGATTTCAACGATGCCAAGGACCGGATTTCCCTCGGCATGAAGCAACTGCAGCCTCATCCCTGGATGAACGTGGAAAACAAGTTCCCTGAAGGCAGCGTGGTCAAGGGGAAGGTGGTTTCCATCGCCGATTACGGCGCCTTTGTCGAGCTCGAACGCGGCGTGGAAGGGCTCGTTCATGTCTCGGAGATGTCCTGGACCCGCAACATCGTCCACCCCTCCAAGATCCTGAATGTCGGGGATGAAATTGAGGTTAAGATCCTTAACATCGACAAGGACCGGAAGCGTATCTCCCTCGGGATCAAGCAACTGACGCCTGATCCCTGGTCGGACATCGCGCAGAAGTATCCGGTCGGGAGCAGGCAGAAGGGCCGCATCCGGAACATGACCAACTTCGGTGCGTTCGTCGAACTGGAAGACGGCATCGACGGTCTGATCCACATATCGGACATCTCCTGGACGCGGAAGATCAAGCATCCCAGCGAGCTTTTGACCAAGAACCAGGATATCGAAGTGCAGGTCCTGGAAGTCAATCCGGCGGAGAGAAGGCTCTCTCTCGGTGTGAAGCAGTTGTCCGACGATCCCTGGCCCGGCTTTGAAAAGGCCTATTCCGTGGGCACGGTCACCCAGGCCAAGGTCATACGGCTGATCGAGAAGGGTATCATCGTCGAACTGCCGCTTGGGCTTGAAGGATTTGTGCCGCTTTCCCAGCTCGAAGAATCCACCATGGCCAAGGTGGCGCAGAACATCAAGGAAGGGGACGAACTCAGCTTCGCGGTGATCGAATTCGACCGGGACAACAAGCGCATTGTTCTCTCTCGGAAAAAGGCGATTGAGGCGGAAAAACAGTCGGTTGATTCGGCCGAACATGCGGAGGTAGAGGCCTACATGCAGTCATCCGGTGAATCGCCCACGCTTGGGGAAATGGCGGGCGATGGCGTTCAGCAGGAACCTGCACAGGAGAAAAAGACAGCGGCCAGGTCCAAAAAACCGGCCGCCAAGAAAGAGGACATCCAGGAGGCCGCCGAAGCGTCGCCCGATCAGCCGAAGCACTCTGAAGAAGGTAAAGAAAAAAAGAGCGCGAAGAAGGCTGCGAAAAAAAAGGATGAAGGGGAGTCCCAGGAGGACCAGACAACCGGGTGAGCGGCTCTGTCCGGAGAAGGGACTGTTCCCGATTCAGGATCTGTTGATGCGCAGGAAGGATGAAGAGCCGGCCCGATGAGGGCCGGCTTTCATTTTTGACATGAATGTCGCCTTTAAAACCCTCGGGTGCAAGCTGAACCAGGCCGAAACAGCGATTCTGTCCGAAGCATTCAGGAAACGCGGTTTCAACATCGTCCGCTGGGCTCAGGATGCGGATGTCGCGGTGCTCAATACCTGCACGGTCACTTCGCGGACGGATGCCAAATGCAGACAGGCCATACGCCAGGCACGGTCCGCCAATCCGGAAGCCGTGATCGCGGTGGTGGGGTGTTATTCCCAGATCTCCGCGCAGGATATCGCGTTGATCCCGGGGGTGGATTATATTGTCGGGGATTCGTCCAAACTCGCGCTCCCAGATCTTATTGAGCCTGTCAAGAAGCGGAAGCAACCGCTGATCCTGGTGTCGGATTCCTGGCCTGAAGGTCCTCTCCCGACACCCCATTCCGGGGATTTCGGAAGCAGGACAAGGGCCTTTCTGCGGATTCAAACCGGCTGTGACAGACGATGCGCGTATTGCATCGTCCCGGCAGCCAGGGGGCCCAGCCGCTGCCTGCCTGAAGGCGAAATCCTGAAGCATTTCAGCCGGCTCGTTTTCCGGGGCTTTCGCGAAATCGTATTGACCGGCGTACATGTGGGGGACTTCCGTTTTCAAGAGGGGAATTCCGCCGGCCTTTCGGAACTTCTCGGATATCTCTCCGGCCTCCACCCGGATATCCGTATCCGCATGACCTCCCTCGATCCGGAAAACATTGATGAGCGGCTGATCCGCGTCATGAAAGAAAATCCGAACATCTGCAGGCATTTTCACGTGGCCCTGCAGAGCGGCAGCGATTCTTTGCTCAAGGCCATGAACAGAAGTCATTCCGCTTCATCCTTCAGAAAAATCATGGATCGCATAACCGGGGCCTTTGGCCCGGTCGGACTCGGCTCGGATATCATCACGGGATTCCCGGGGGAAAACGACCGGCAGTTCAGGGAGACCGTGGATTGTGTTCAATCCATTCCCTTTACCTATCTTCATGTCTTCCCGTTTTCCGCCCGGCCGGGCACTGCCGCCGCTGCGATGGACGGCCAGGTGCCGATGCCGGTTCGTCTGGAGCGGGCCGACCTGCTCCGGGAACTGGGGCAGGCCAAAAAGGAAAATTTTTTAAAAACCCGGATCGGCCGGCATGCAGAAGTCCTGTTTGAGAGAAGGGCGACCGGGAAATGGATGTCCGGCCTGTCGTCGGAATACTTCCGTGTCGAGGCGCCGTGGGATGCAGCAGCGATCAACCGTTTTGCGGTTGTCCAAATCGAAGCCGTACAAGGCGCGGTTTGCCGGGGTACAGTTCTGACCTTGAAACCGGCGGCGAGCCCATTCCCCGCAGATTGCCGCGGGGAGAGCGGGCGGATCTGAAAGACCTCTTGATCAGGATCGGGGATTCCCCGTCAGCCCCATTCCGGGGAGCGTTAAAAAAACATCAGGTCACGAAAGACCCGGGTCCGTCACTTGGGCCGGGCGGAAAAAAAGGATGGCACGGATGTTTAAAGAACAATGTGATCGTAGGGGGTTCCTCAGGAGAACGGCCGGATTCGCCGGCCTGTTCCACATCATTCCGGCGTCCGCATTGGGGAGAAACGGCAGGTTGCCCCCCAGCGACCGCATCGGTATCGGTTGCATAGGCCTGGGCGGTCAGGGCACGCACAACATGCGGGCCTTTCTGGCACAATCCGATGTTCAACTGACCGGCCTTTGCGACGTGAATTCGGGCAGCGATGATTACGACATGCTGTACCAGTTTCCCGGCAGCCATTCGGCAGGCCTGTCGCACGCGCTCAGAAGAGCGGTCGAATTCTCAGAGGAAACGGGTGTATCCCTTGCCCCCAAAAGCGTTTTCTGCTGCAGGGATTTCCGGGAGCTGCTGATGCGTCCGGATGTCGATGCGGTTTGTGTGTGCACGCCGGATCACTGGCATGGCCTTATTTCCATTGCTGCGGCCGGTGCGGGCAAGGACATTTACTGCGAGAAACCCCTGGTCAACAGCATTGCAGAGGGAAGGGCGCTCTGCCGCATCGTGGAACGTCAGGGCCGCATCCTGCAGACCGGCAGTCATGAGCGTTCCAATGACAGTGTCCGGTTTGCCTGGGAACTGGTGCAGAACGGCAGAATCGGCAGGCTGGAGGAAATCATCGTGCATATGCCCGCCGGAGATCCCCATCACATCAGGATGATCAAGATGGATCACCCTGTCCGGGCTTTGCCTGTGCCCGGATATCTGGATTACGACCTGTGGCTGGGGCCTGCATCCTGGTCGCCGTATGCGCCGGAACGGTGTTTTTTCTGGTGGCGGTTCATTCTCGAGTACGGCGGCGGGGAAATGACCGATCGCGGAGCCCATATCCTGGATCTCGCCCAGTTCATGAACCTGGCCGATGAAACCGGGCCCGTCGAAATCCGGGCGAACGGGAGGCGGATCGGACCCGGCCTTTACGACTCGTTTATCGATTACCATTTTGAGTGCCGGTATGCGAACGGTGTTTTGCTGCGCGGGAGCAGCGAGGGCGAACGGGGTCTCCGGCTCAAGGGTACGAAAGGATCCCTTTTCATCGCCGTGCACGGCGGACGCCTGACAGCCGATCCGCCGGGGCTGCTCTCGGAAACCTTGTCTCCCGGCGAGAGAATGGCGGGCAGAAGCCCGGGTCATCACAGGGATTTTTTAAATGCCGTCCGGTTCAGGCGGCAGCCCGTTGCACCTGCAGAGGCAGGCCACCGTACCTCCACGCTCTGCCACCTGATCAATGCCGCCATGATCCTGAAACGGCCCCTAGTCTGGGATCCGGAAAATGAAACAGTGGTCGGGGATTCCGATGCCCGGCGTCTGATCCTGAGGCCCATGAGGCCGCCCTGGCAGATTGTGGGCTAAAAACCGGATACGCCTCCGGAACCCTTCAACAGGATGGCCGACAGCCAGGATAGTTCGTTCAGGGGAGGGATTTTTTTGGAATCAGACAAAACGCGCATTCTCCGGGCAGCGGGCGCATCTGAATGTCTTTTTCCTTCGGACCGAAGTCCCTCTGCCGCCGGAGGCGGGGAGCTTCGATCTTCATGGGTTGGATTCCCGTTTCCCTGGGGCGTATGATGGATTGGGCTTTCTTTTGACGCTCTGCTGCCCGCTGCGGGGAGCTTCAATATCCCGGCGTACCTCTATCAGATGGGGCCTGAGCAAGGTGTGCGTATCGGATAAAAAAATCTCGGCGGCCCGCCTGCTTTCCGGATTCAGCGTGGAAAGGAAAAGGCCGGCCGTTTCCTTTGCCAGCGGCAGGATGCGGTGCCGCAACACGCCCTTGGTTTGGGAGGCATCCACCCAGACCGGCGTATAATCCACGGATGCGATCATGGCCCGCAGTCCGTCCGGATCGTTTGACGTTTTTTTCAAGGTCAGATGGAGAACGATTCCGCCGTTCCTGCGCCTCTCCCTCTGGTTCGATAAAAAGTTTCCCAGAGAATAGATGACGAATCTTGGTTTGACGGTCCCGGTCCGGTCCGCGGATGTCTCCCTATCGAAGCGCTGGAGCACATGGGGGTGGCTCCCCAGGATGATGTCCGCGCCTTCTTTGAAGAGGAAATCCACGGTTTTTTTCTGGAAATCATCCGGTTCAAATCCGTATTCCGTTCCGCAGTGCAGCAATACCAGGATCATGTCAGGCTCGAGGGAACGCGCCAGGGCCATCTGGTCCGAGAGAACCTTCCGGCGGATCAGGTTGATTTGAGCAGGAGCCGGGACGGGCATCCCATTGATGTCATAGGTGAAATTGAGGAACGCGAGCCGGAAATCCTTTTTTTTCACCACAAGGACCTCGCTCGTATCCCGGTCGGCTGAATCGCGCCAGGTTCCAGTGTGGCGTATGCCCAGACTGTCCAGCACATCGAGGGTGCGGGTCAATCCGAGCAGTCCCTTGTCGCAGGCATGGTTGTTCGCCGTAGCCAGAATGTCGAAGCCGGCCTTCTGCAGGGCCCGGGCGAGGGCGTCCGGCGCACCGAATCTGGGGTAGCCGGCGAAGAGGTCCTTGCGTCCCGGGAGGGTTGTTTCCAGATTGCCGATGGTCAGGTCGGATCCGGAGAGCAGTTTCCGCACAGGCGCGAATACGGGATCAAAATCGTACGCCTGAGTCTCCGGATTCCAGGCAGAGACGAGCTGGGCCTGATGGACCATGATGTCACCGACAACGGCAAGAGTCAGGCTGTCCCCGGCTTGATGAGGTTCCAGAAGCTCCTTGAGCAAATCCTGCGTATGCAGCGGAGCGCATATGCCGAGGAGGAAAAAGCCGGTGATGCCTATCCAAAAGGACGCCGGATATCGTTTTTTCATCTTTGCCCGGTCTATTGTTTCTTCGTTTTCGAAGATCTGCGCCTGATGAAAAAATTTCAACAAAGATGTTTCGGCATCCGCCTGTCCCGGACGCAGCTGCAATCAGCCGCGAACGTCCGGTCCGCGGGTACCGGCCGGTTGCATTCTCCCGCTTTCAGGGACCCATCCGCTCCATGCCTTCCGCACGGCCGGTTTTCAGGCCTGGGGCACCGGCCAGCAGCATGTTGATCACGTGGCTGGCCTGGCCTTTGGTCAGGCCGGCAGGTATTTTCAAACCCCTGGAGAGCAGGAGTTCCTTCTGCTTCTGTGTGGCGGGCTGGTTCCTCCAGGCGAAATGACGGGACACCAGGGGGATCGAATCCCTGCATTGCCGGGAGACGTACTTATCCGCCGCGAGAACGGCTGATTTTTTATCCTGCTTCACGGTAATCAGAACGTCGCTGTCCTTCCGGTGCCGGGTCACCTCCCATTTCCCCAGAATGTTGGGATAAACACCCAGGTGTTCCCCGTCTGCGAGAGCCAGCCGGAACCGGTCGGATCCCATGTGCATCCATACGAAATTGGATATTTTCCCGATATCCACAGGGGTCTGCAGACTGAAGAGGTCGATCCGGCGGCAATGGTAGCGCAGGTCGTCGAAAGAATAGGCGGAGTCCGTCCGCACCCACGGCCGGTTTTCTTCGATCCAGCGGATGGCCTGAACCGCCTCAGTGGCCGTCCGTCCGGCAAGGTTGAAACGGGGCGGCAGTCCGAACAGGGTGGCCAGGTTGACCAGCCTGTGCTGCCTGGTGATGTCAACCATGTCAATGATCACCACATTTTCTTTGCCCGGATGAAGGCGCGTTCCCCGGCCGATCATCTGCGTATAGAGCAGGGCGGACTTGGTCGGCCTGGCCAGCAGAATGCCGGAAACCGATGATTCGTCATAACCCTCGGTCAGCACCATGCAGTTCGTCAGGACCTCGCGGACCCCGGCCTTGAAGTCCGCGAGTGCGGCGGCTCTGCGCTCCGGCGGGGTCTGCCCGGTCACGGCTGCGGCTGGAATGCCGTTCCGGTTGAATTCGCGGGCAAGCGCTTCGGTATGATCCACATCAACGCAGAAGCATAGGGTGCGGCGGCCTTTCAGATGATCCTTGTACAACTTTACCACCAGATCGTTGCGTTCGCGCACATTCACGGCACGTGAAAGCTGGGACGGCATGAAATCGCCGTGTTGGGTGCGGACTCCGGAAAGGTCCACGTCCGTTTCGACCCGGAACGCGGCCAGAGGAGCCAGATAGCCGGACAGCACCATTTCGGAAAGGCTTCTGGAAAAGGTGATTTCCTCAAACACGGAATTCAGGCCTATGCTGTCCCCGCGTTTGGGTGTGGCCGTGAATCCGACGAGCAGCCGGGGAGTGTCCCGCTTAAAAACGCCGAAATGCTCCAGGATGCGGCGATAGGAAGGGGCGGCCGCATGATGGGCTTCATCCACGACAACAAGGTAGAAATCTTCTGGATTCAGGCGGGAGAGTCTGGTTGACTTTTTTCTTCCGAGCGTCTGGACGCTGGCCACAACCACGTCGCTGGCGCCTCCGGCCTGGCGGAAGGATTGCTCGATGTCCACCTGGAGCGCCGGATTCGCATGCAGTATTTTTTCTTTGGCCTGATGGAGCAGTTCCTCGCGGTGGGCAAGCACAAGCATCCGTTTTTTCATGTTGAAGAATGCGGGGAACTGTGAGAAAATGACGGTTTTACCCGTACCGGTCGGCAGACACACCAGCTGGCGCCGGATGCCCGCCTTGTAGCGGATCAGGATGGCCTCCAGGCAGGCTTTTTGGTAATCGCGGAGCTTGACAGGTCCGGATGGATGCTTCATCCCTGCAGTCCTGCCGTGGATTTCCGCAACAGGCATTCGCATCCCGATGTGAGAACTTCATCCAGAACCGGCAGGGGGGGCATTCTGCGGGTTTTCCATCCGAAACGGATCCTGTAAACGGGTCGGACAAGGAAGTATTCCCGGACGATCGGTTTCAAGCCGTACTTCCGGCACAGCGACTGAAATTTCCGGAGGGTCAGGCCGGTCCTGAAATTATTTTTGGCGTCTGCGGGGATATGGGGGTATTCGCCGGACCAGGCGCCCAGGCTCTTGATCCAGGAACCCGGCAGAAGATGCAGGTACGGGACTTTTCGAAGCCAGGACCGGCCCACCTGGTGATGTCCGGCGAACGGCGAATATTTTGGGGGGAAAGTGACATAGAGATATCCACCGGGTTCCAGGAGGCGGTCGATGTTTCGAAACAGGGATTCACGGTCCTCAACATGTTCGATCACATCCCTGAGCACGATGCAGCCGAAGGTTCTGGCGAGGCTTTCCGGCATCCGGTCGTCCGTGATGTCTCCGGTCAGAACCTTCAGGCCGGGGCTGAGCCTTCGGGCCAGGTCTGCCCGGGCTTTCATCAGTTCCACCCCCTGGACGGCCAATCCCATTTCATGGAGCACGTGCAGGAATCCGCCTTCCGCGCATCCGATTTCCAGGAAGGAAAGGCCGTGGAACCCGGGTATGTGCCTTTCGAAATAGGGAAGGAGGTAATCCCGGGTGAAATATGCCTGTTCATGAAAGTGTTTTTCAGACATCGCTGATAACATAAGCATTGAGGCAATCATCCGCAAGCAAAAAGCAAGGCGGCCCGGTTCTCCCGCTTGACTCTTGGTCCTGAATTGCGTATTTTAACCGCTGAAAAATGATGAGGATTGAAGCGTTCCGCCGTTTTTTTAGCTGGGGAATGGGCTCACATGGGGTATCCGCCTGGTTGCGCCTTCCCCGTAATCGTATCCGCGGCTGTGCAGCGCCGCCGGATATCAAGGATGCCCCATGCTTTCCCGATGACAAGGGGTTGATTTGAACGAATCCGTTGAATTCGATCTGGCCATTGCCTATGATTGGGAATATGATCAGGATTTTGTAGAAAGGCTGGGGAACCTGGCCGGCAGGGAAGGCCTCAAGGTCTGGATCATTGACACCCGCAATCTCAGGGAAACACTGCGCGGTGTGGAAGAGAAGAAACTGACTTTCCATTGCCTGCTGGACAGAGCCTCGGACACGCATCCGGACTTTTACCGCCTGCAGGCGGCCTGCGCCTCTTCCGGTACTGAAATCATAGAACCGCTTTCAAGGCTCGCGTGGGCGTCTGACAAGGCCACCATGCACCTGGAATTCATCTCCCAGGGCTTGTTGACACCCTATACCATCATTCTTCCGCCTTTCCAGTCCGCGGCCGATATACAGCTTTCCCTGGCGGATCTGGCGCTTCTGGGCAGGCCTTTCATCATCAAACCGGCCAACACGACCGGCGGGGGGATCGGTGTCGTGGATGGCGCCGAAACCCTTCAGGATGTACTCCGCGCCAGACAGGAGTTCCGTTCCGACAAATACCTGCTCCAGGAAAAGGTTCTTCCCCTGGAAAGGGACGGTCTGCGTTTCTGGTTCAGGGGTTTCTTTGCCTTCGGTCTGATCCGCTGCGCCTGGTGGGATGACAGGACCCACCGGTACCGGATCGTCGAATCGGGCGAAATGTCCCGTTACCGGCTGGAATCCCTCGAGGCGGTCATCCGGAAAATCGCATCCATATGCCGACTGCGTTTCTTCTCAACCGAAATCGCGCGGATGTCGGATGGAAGGGACATCGTCATCGACTATGTCAACGAATCATGCGACATGCGTCTTGAATCCAGGCATCCGGACGGCGTTCCGGACCGGCTCGTGGAGGATTTGTCCGGGTGGATCATCCATGCCATCCGGGAACTCCTGGAAAACCGGCCGGAAGTTCGGGAAGGACGGTCATGAATTCAGACGGTTTCGACCGGGAGCTGCTGGACCGGGCGGGTCAATGGCTCGAACGCCACAAGGAGGCATTAGCGGATCGCATCGCGTCTGCCGGGGAATCCGCGGATTCCGCATCGAACATCCCCATTGAAATGCGCAGGGATTGGATCCGCACGCTTGCAGCGAAGCTGGCCGAGGATTGCCGGACGGAAAAAGCCGGTGATTTCGGACAGGGTTTCAACAAGGCGCTTCAGGCTCTTTGGCCCGTCCAGTCCGGCGACATGGCGCATTTCCCCGCGTTGCTGGGGTTGTTGTCCGGTTTCATGCTTCAGGTGGGCCGCATTCCCCTGGACGAAATCGGTTCAAAGGGAGCGCCGGTGACGATCAGCCTCCTCCCGGTCCTCGAGCTTCTGAACCGCGCCTCCTCCGTCACGCGGGAGCGCTGGCTGGGATGGGTATTGGAGAGGCAGCAGAAGGACCGGCAGCTGATCGAAGAACTCAGCATCGTTAAAAACGACCTGCAGAGCCAGCTCAACGCCATTTACCAGATCGTCAAGGAATTTCCGATCGGCGTCGCGGACTGTGATGAGGCCCTCAATGTCCTTCACTGGAATCCCATGGCCGTTGTTTTGACCGGTTTTCAACCCTCCGATATTCTCAAAAAGAAATTTCAGGAAATCCTGCACGGGCCCTCGCAGAAGTTGTTTCTCGAGAAACTGAGCACCGAATCGCGGGGCCGCATCCATATGCATCTGCGGATCCGGCTCAAGGAAGGCGGCACGTTTGCAGCCCTCGTTTCCGTCCGCGTTTTCAGGAAAGCCTACCTTGGGAAAATCTGCTTCGTCATCCTCTTCCAGGAAGTCGGCGAGAAATCAAAATTTTCGTCGCAGGTCAAGCGAATCGACAAGCTGACCACCATTTCGCGCCTGACCAGCGCCATGATGCATGATATCCGGAATCCGCTGAACACGATCGGGCTGAACACCGAGCTTCTGGAATCCATGCTGATGAAGGATCACGGGAGCATCAAGCCGGAGGCGCAGGACCTGATCGACAAGATCCAGCGTCAGGTTCATCAGCTTTCGCAGAGCCTGAACCATTATCTGGCCTATACGCATCTGACCGAACTGCACATGCAGCCGGAGAACATCAGCATCCATCTGACCGACATGCTGGAGGACGTCCGCTACGAAGCCTCGGTCAAAAAAGTCCAGGTCCGGTTTCAAAAGCCGAGGACACCTTTTTGGATACTGGCGGATTGGCTCCAGTTGAAGCGCGTGTTCACCAATCTGATTCAGAATGCGTTCGAGGTCCTCGGGCCCTCCGGATGCATCGCCATTTCCATCCGGCGGCGCCGGAAGAGGCTGCTCGTCCAGATACGGGACAACGGGCCGGGGATCGATCCGAATCATCTCAAAAAAATCTTCGAACCCTTTTTCACCACCAAGCCGGCGGGAGAAGGCCTCGGTCTTTTTATTTCCAGGGAAATCGTGGAAGCGCACCGGGGCCGGATGACCGTCCGGTCCGACCCTGATCAGGGGACTTGCTTTACCATCAGCCTGCCCTTGTGGAATCCAGGAGAAAATCCGTGAATGCCTTGAACCTGCTTCTCGTCGACGACGATGTGGATGCCCTGCAGGCCTTGAAAATGAGTCTCGAGGGCAAAGAATTACACATCCATGCCGTATCCTCCTACAAGGAGAGCATGCATCATCTGGAGGCCAAACACCCGGACATCGTGGTGACGGATCTCAAACTCAAGGACGGGTCCGGCCTCGAAATCCTGCAATACGTCAAGGAGCATTTTCCGCAGATCGAAGTCATCATCATCACCGCATTCGGATCCGTGGAGTCCGCGGTGGAGGCGATACGCGCCGGCGCGGCCGATTACCTCGTCAAACCTTTCCGGATCGCGGATCTGAAGCGGTTGATCAAGCGCATCGGCGAAAACGTGATACTCCGCAGGGAGAACGAGAGGCTTCGAAAAGTCCTTCAGATGGAAAAGTCTTTTCCCCAGCCGGTCGGTGTGAGCCGGAAGTTCAAAAACATTCTGGAATTCGCGGAGCAGGTGGCGACCTCCAGGAGTACGGTTCTGATCACGGGCGAGACGGGGACCGGCAAGGAGGTCATCGCCTTCCTCATCCATCACCGGAGCCAGAGAAATGAAAAGCCTTTCATTAAAATCAATTGCTGCGCCATTCCTGAAAACCTGCTCGAGGCGGAGCTGTTCGGTTATGAGAAGGGGGCCTTCACCGGAGCGGTGAAGCAGAAAAAGGGAAAGATTGAAATGGCGGAGGAGGGGACGCTGTTCCTGGATGAAATCGGGGACATGAACCTCATGACCCAGGCCAAACTCCTCCATTTCCTGCAGGACGGGGAGTTCGAAAGGTTGGGCGGAACGGAGACGCTCAAACTGGATGTGCGCATCATCTCAGCCACCAATGCGGACCTGGAGAGAAGGGTGGCGGACGGGACCTTCCGGGAGGACCTGTTTTACAGGCTGAACGTGATTTCCATTCGGGTTCCGCCCCTCCGGGAGAGGTCGGAGGACATTCCCTTTCTGATCCAGCATTTCATTGAGAAATACAACGAAGTGAACCAGAAGAATGTACAGGGCATCGATCCCGATGTCATCAAAATGTGCCTTCGCCATCCCTGGCGGGGGAATGTGCGCGAACTGGAGAACATGGTGGAACGTGCGGTCGTGCTTTGCAACGAGAATATCCTCAAGCCGTATCATTTTCCCGGACTTGTCTCTTTCGGCACCGAAATGGAGAAAAAAATCGGGGTTGAGATCGGCATGACCCTGATGGACATTGAAAAACTCGTGATTCAGAAAACGCTGCAGTTTCATGAAGACGATAAGCAGAAAGCGGCCAGAACCCTGGACATCGGACTGGCGACCCTGTACAGAAAGATCAAAGAGTATCAATTGGAGGATTAAACCGGAAAAGAATCATGTCCCGCTCGCCGTCGGTTCGATGCGGCGGATGCGCATGCCGGCAGATTGTATCTTGAGGCGCGCGCATTCTCCTTCGGCATGCCGCGAAGGAAGCGAGCGAATCCAGACGTTCTTCTCCCTGCCCTTTGATGATTCCCCGCCGGTTGCGGCGGGAAACCTCACTTGATACGCGATCGCATTTTCCTTCGCTTGCTGCGGGAACCTTCAATCTGCAGCTGAAAAAAATCCATCCGATCCTTTTACCCATTCGAAATCCTTTTAAAAATCTATCATAATGATAAAATTTTTTTTCAATTTCTTTTTATTTTCTCAAAATGAGAGACCTGTAATCCGCAAATCGTTTTTTTTATCATATTGAGAATATATCCGGATTCCCAGAAGAAAAACATTATTTTGTTATATTTGTAAATAATTGAAAACTATGATTTAAAAAATTTCGCAATTGTTTTGGCATGATCGTTGTAGAAAATCAAAAAACAAATTGTTTTTGTGACGGAGAAGACTTGAATCTGGTTTTAGCGTACAGCAGCAAGGAAGGCTTGGAGAAAGAATACCGCAGGAGATACCCTGCGGGAGATTCGGAAACGCCTGAAGATTTTTTTGCAGAGGGCGATTCATGGACCACCATCCGGCATATCCTGGAAACCCTGAAAGGCAACGGGCACAGGGTGACGGGCATCGAGGCGGATGAAGAAGCCGGAGAAAAAATCAAGTCCGCCAAGCCGGAACTTGTGTTCAACATTGCAGAAGGACTTTTCGGCGATTTCAGGGAATCCTACGTGCCGATGATCTGTGAAAGGATGGGGATCCCCTACACGGGATCCGGACCCCTGGAACTGGCGATCTGCCTGAACAAGGCCAGGGCAAAAGAGGTGCTCGCTTACAACGGCATTCCGACCCCCGCATTCCGCACGCTTGATCCGGATTTTCCGGTCCATATGGATCACTTTCCGTTTCCGGCCATCATCAAGCCGGTGGCGGAGGGAAGCAGCAAAGGCATTTTCGACCATTCCGTGGTCGATAACGGGGAGGAGGCGGTCCGGCAAATCAACGACGCCTTCTTGAAGTACCGGCAGCCGGTGCTCATGGAGCAGTTTCTCCAGGGTGACGAATTCACGGTTGCGCTGTGGGGGAACGGCGATCAAATTGAGGTGCTGCCGATCGTCGCCATCCGGTACGATGACCTGCCGGCAGGCGCCAGGCCCGTTTATTCTTACGAGGCCAAGTGGATCTGGGATACGCCGGGAAAACCGCTGGACATTTTCAAATGCCCGGCTTCCCTGACCCGGGTCGAAAAGGAGTCCATTGAATCGCTGGTCCGTTCAGCCTTTCGCGTCCTGAATATCCGCGACTGGTGCAGGATCGACGTTCGAATGGATCAGAGCGGAAAACCGCACATTCTCGAACTGAATCCGCTGCCCGGCATTCTTCCGAAACCGGAGGATAACTCCTGTTTCCCGAAGGCGGCCCGGACGGCGGGATACGATTATGCGGCCATGCTCGAAAAAGTCATCGGCATCGCAGCGGAACGCTGGGGGATCCGGACGTGAAGCGGCCCAAGAATAAAAGATACCGCGTGCTCGTCGTCTATAATCAATCCGGACAGCTGCCGCAGTCTGCGGTGGACTCCATTTCCGAGGAAGCCGTCTCGCAGGAGGTCAGTGCCGTGACCGAGGCGGCGCGGGAGGCAGGGCATACGGTCGCGATATTCGAACTTGAAAACATTGTGACGGATGTCCCGAAAATCCGGCGGCGCAGGCCGGATGTCATCTTCAATTTCTGCGAGGGTTACCGCGGCAGTTCGAGAAACGAGATGCACGTGGCCGGCATATGGGAAATGCTGGGTATTCCCTATACGGGGAATCCGGCCCTCACCCTGGGATTCGCGCAGAACAAGGTGCTGTCCAAGCAGATTTTCGAATCGCGGAAAATCAGTACGCCTCCCTACGAGGTTTATACGTCGGAGCCCAGAAGGTCATCGTTGAAATATCCGCTCATCGCCAAACCGGCATCCGAGGACGCCAGCCTCGGCATCTCCCACGATGCCGTGGTTCATAATCTGGAGGAATTGCAGGAAAAGGTTCAATTTTTATTGAGACTCTATCACCAGCCCGTACTGGTGGAGAAATACATCGAAGGCCGGGAATTCAACATCGGCATTCTCGGCAATTATCCCCCGAAGGCGCTCCCTGTTTCCGAGATCGATTTTTCGGCGCTCCGGAAAGGCGAACCGCATATCACGAGTTATGAAGCCAAGTGGATCGAGTCCCATCCCATGTACCGGAGGACGCCTTCCGTTTGCCCGGCGCCCATCCGGAGCGAGCTCAGGACGAAATTGAAGAATGTCGCCCTGCAGGTGTACCGGCTCCTCAACGGCAGGGATTACGGCCGGATCGATGTCCGGGTCAACTCCGCCGGAAAGATATTCGTGCTGGAATACAATCCCAATCCGGACATTTCGCCGGATGCCGGTTATGCGAAGGGCCTGAAGGCTGCGGGGATCCCTTACGCGGAATTCGTAAACCTCCTCATCGATCTGGCCTATCAAAGGAGGCCGCGTGATTGACATACGGAAAATGCTCCCGGGCGACCGAAGCGCCCTCTATGAGATCCTGCAGCAGACGGATATGTTCACAATGCCCGAGATCGAAGTGGCCATGGAGCTGATCGACTGCTACCTGTTCAACAAGGATCAGAAGGATTATCTCATCTATGTGGCCGCGGAGGATAAAAAGAATGTAGTCGGATACGTCTGCTTCGGTCCCACCCCGGCGACGGAAGGCACCTATGATCTGTACTGGATCGCCGTGTCTCCCGACAGACAGCAGGAAGGGATCGGAAAAACCCTTCTCCAGTTTGTGGAGCAGCAGGTCATTCAGAAGCAGGGGAAGATCATCATCATTGAAACCTCTTCACAGAAGAAATACAAGCCGACACAGCAGTTCTACCAGAGCAACCGGTATGCGTTGGAGGCACGGATCAAGGATTTTTACAAAACAGGAGACGACAGGCTGATTTTCGTCAAGCGCCTGTAGAATTCCTAAAACACAAGGAGGATAATCACAAGACCCATGGACTCATGGCAAAAGATCTTGAAGGACAGCATCTCGGATGCCAAAACGTTGTCGGAAAAGTTCGACATTCCTTTGGACCAGATGCAGAAAATGGAAAAGCATTTTGCCATCAAGATCACCCCTTATTATCTTTCACTGATCAAGGAAAAGGGGGATCCCCTCTACAAACAGGTGGTCCCGGACATCCGGGAACTGGAGGACGGCGAACTCTTTGAAGACCCCCTGGGGGAGGACCAGGATTCACCGGTGAACAATATTGTGCACCGGTATCCGGACAGATGCCTCTTCCTGGTTTCTCCGGTCTGCGCCTCCTACTGCCGATTCTGCACCCGGAAGCGCAAGGTCGGGGATCCGTCCAAGATCAGCATGCGTTACATCGACGAGGGCATCCAGTATATCGGGGATCATCCGGAGATACGCGACGTGATCATTTCCGGCGGGGATCCCCTGCTGCTGCCCGATGATAAAATCGATTACATTCTGCGGAATCTGCGGAGCATTCCGCACATCCAGATCCTCAGGATTGGAACGCGCGTGCCCTGCTTCCTGCCCCAGCGCATCACACCTGAACTGGTCCAGGTTCTCAAGCAGTACCATCCGCTTTTCATGAATGTGCATTTCAACCATCCGGACGAGCTTGCGCCGCCCGCCGTAGAGGCGCTCGGACGCCTGGCCGATGCGGGCATCCCGCTCGGGAACCAGACCGTCCTGCTTAAAGGCGTCAACGACGATCCGGAGGTCATGAAAAAACTCATGCAGAAGCTTCTCCAGGCCCGCGTGCGTCCCTATTACATCTACCAGGCGGACATGGTTTTCGGCACCGAACATTTCCGAACGCGCGTTGAAAAAGGCCTCGAGATCATCAAGGCCCTGCGCGGCTGGACCTCCGGACTCGCGGTGCCCCATTTTGTGATCGATGCGCCCGGCGGGGGGGGGAAGATCCCGCTGCTGCCCGAGTACGTGCAGAGCATCACGGACAAAGAGGTGATTCTGCGCAATTACGAAGGCAAACGTTACGTTTACAACCAGCCCCGATCCGCGCGCAGGCGTAAAACGGTGCGCGAATCCCATTTTGCAGCCATGGAACTGGAGGAAATATTCTGATATTCCGCAGAGACGCGCGGCCGTGCGTCTCTGCGACGCAGAAATGATCCGTATCGCACGGTGATTGCCCTGTGAAAAAGCCGCCGGAAGTTGCGGCTTTTTCCTTTTAGACGTTCGGTTCTGATTTTGCCCGAAAAAAAACCGACACTCGCCCGGTCTTCCGGGCAGGACGGGGGACGTATCAAGCCGGTTGACCTGCCGCGCGATCGAACCGGAAGGAACATCCCGCTTCGGGGGAATCAGGCGTTCGCGGATCATGCGCAGGGAATGCATCGGTCATTCCATTTGCGGGTCTGCCGAAACGATTGCCGTCCGCGCCCGTTGCGGTTGCCCCGCCGATCCACACGGCCGCCCATCCGATTCAGACCGGATTTAAACCTGCCTGAACTGCGGAAGAGCCCGCATGTGTCATTGCGGACAGGTCGTCCCGAAACCGGATAACGGCCTGGTGATGCCGCATGGAAAAATCCTGCGTGACGGAACCGGGATCCGGCTGTTTGAAAATTTTCAGTTGTTGCTGAAGGATGTCCTGGAAAGGATACGGGCGAAGAGCAGGGTGAATCCGGCTGCGAATCCGGCCTGGGCGAGCAGGTACGGCCAGACCGTTTCGAATCCCCTGCCGAAGGAAATGAGGAAATGCAGGCTTTTCAGGGCCAGGCCGGAGGGAAGCAGCAGGGCGATTTTCTGAGCCCAGGGCGGTGTGATTTCGATCGGCCACCAGCATCCGGACAGGGCGGCCATGATCAGGGCGGATACAATGGCCAATCCCAGCAGCTTGTCGCTGTTTTTCACCATGAAACCGAGGCAAAGCCCCATGGCACTGACCGTCATGACATACAGCAGAATGGTCAGAACGAGCGCAGCCGGAGAATGGCCGTAATGCACGCCGAAAACGAAGCGCCCGATGAAGAGCAGCAGCAGGCACTGCACGATGCCGATCAGGACGGACCCGCCGAGTTTTCCGGTAAAAAGCGAAAAATAGCCGACCGGCGCAGTGCGGATCCTTTTCAGCAGCCCGGACTGCCGCTCTTCGAAGACCATGCTCCCCGCATAGATGAAGATGATGAGCAGGACGAATTGAACGATGTTGGAAGGCACCTGCTGGCTGAAGCCGCTTGGGATGGAGGCATATCTCCCCGCGAATGAGGCATTCACGCGAATTAAAGCTTCGGAAGAGTCGAGTTCCGCAAACCGGGCGGGCTGAAGAGCTTTTCCTTTGACCCGCAGTTCGGCCATGTCCGCCACCAGCCGGTAGGCGGCCCGCCTGACGGCCAGTTCGGCGTTCATATCCGCCTCGATGTTGGAATCCGCCCGCTTGTGATAATTCAGGGTGTCTCTTTTGCCGGACAGCAGTTTTTCAGTGAATCCGGCGGGGATGGTCAATTCGCGTGTTAGGTTCCGCTTCGTACTGTCCGGGTTCACCTCCAGAATGATGTTTTCAGTCTTCAGGGAGGCGATGAGCCTTTCGGACAGGCGGCCGCCGTCCCGGTCGTGGACGGCCAGATACGCCCGTGAATCCGACGGATCCCCCTGCTTGAACGCATTTCCGAAAATGAAGATGTACAGACAGGGGATCAGAAGGGTCCAGACCAGGACAGCCTTGTTCTGTGCCATTATTTTCAATGCCTGCCAGGCAATGATGAGCGATGTCCTCATGAGCGGAATTTCCTGTAAAAGAGCAGATAAGCGGCTCCGTTGAAAACAACGGTCAGAATCGAAAAAATCAAAATGTGGATCAGGACGGAGGAGGCGTCTTCCGGTCTCAGCAGGAGAATTTTTATGCCGTCCTGACCCCAGTAAACGGGCGATATCACGGAAAGCCCCTGTAGAAAATGCGGCAGGTTGTTAATGGACACCATGGCGCCGCCCAGCATGCCGAACAGGATGAACAGGGCCGGGGATATCTCCTGCGCCTGGGATCTTGTCCGGGCCAGGCTGTAGATGAGACCGACGATTCCCGTGAGCGAGGAGAGAAGCAGCACGGAGAATGCCATGAAAACAGGCATGATCCTCAAGGGCACCTTCAAACCGAAAAATACACCGGCCATCAGCCAGACCATGGAATAGGAAAGAAGGCCCATGAGGAACAGGAAAACCTGCTTGGAGGCAACGAACTGCGCAAGGGAAACCGGCCCCGTACGCAAACGGCTCAGCGTGTGCATGTCCTGTTCCTGGAAAAGGTCGCGCGCCAGCGCTTCGATGACGAAAAGCATGAAGAAGGTCAGGAAACCGGAGATGATATGCGTGTACATGACCGATGACGGTTGTTTTTCCTCGTGCTGACTGACCGCCTTCTCGTCGCGTATCGCGATTTGCGGAGGAATCAGAATATCCTCCACCTTCGAGATCAGGCGGCGTATCTGAATGGCAAGCAGGGCGATCTCCACTTCGGAGAATTCGGAATCCTCCCGTATGCCCTTGCGGATGACCTGGATGGGGGAGGAGGCGATACGGACCAGCCTTTCGGAGGCTTCGCACAGGATCGACACGGTCTGTTCCGCTATTTTGGGCGCAAATGCCTCGCTTGGATTCTTGATCAGAACCAGGGAGGTCCGCTTCCGGTCCAGCACCGCGTCTCCGAAACCGTCCGGGATGACCAGCAGGGCTGAGGCTTCGCCTTTTTCCATCCGAAGGCGTCCTGATAAGGAGTCCGTTTTCTCCATGCTGAACAGATCATTCATCCGGCTTCCGCCGAAAACATTGCAGAACATTTCGGAAACGAAGCTTGAATCCCGGTCCGCGATCAGGATTTTAACCTTAAGGGACGGTTCTTTCCCCGAACCCGGGCCGAATATCATGCCGATCAGCAGAGAGAATACGAGCGGGATGGAGGTCAGTATAAGGAATCCGAAAGGCTCCCTGAATTTCCGCGAGATGTCCTTTTTCAGAAGGTGGAGTATCAATCCCGGAGTTCCTTTCCAGTCAGTTTGAGGAACACGGAATCCAGGCTCGGTTCCTTGATGGACAGATTTTCGATTTGAAATCCGGATGCAATCAGGGTTTCGATGAGCTTACCGGTCTGCTGCCGGACAGGCAGGCTGTACAGGACTTCATTCGGCCGTAGTGAAAGAAGCGTCAATTCAGGTATACGGCCCGGCATTTCCTCCGCGTTCCGGGCCTCGAATACGCCGGTCACCTTGAAAATCCTGTTCTCGCCGACGATGCGCTTGATTTCGTCCTGGTTTCCCGTGGCCAGGACGCGGCCGTGGTCCATGATGCACAGGCGGTCGCAGAGAGATTCCGCCTCGTCCAGGTAATGCGTGGTGTACAGAATGGTGGTGCCGGATTTTGCGGCCCGGCGAATCATGTCGAGCATCGCATGCCTTCCCTGGGGATCGATGCCGACCGTCGGTTCATCGAGGAGAAGGAGGCCGGGATTGTGAATCATGCCGCAGGCCAGGTTCAACCGTCGCTTCATGCCGCCGGAATAGGTTTTCATCCTGTCCCGGCTGCGTTCCTCCAGGCCCACCAGGCTCAGCACTTCAGCGATTCTTGATTTGAGCGGTGTCCCTTTGAGGCCGTACAGCCCGCCCCAGAATTTCAGATTGTCCACAGCTGAAAATTCCTCGTAAAGAGCCACATCCTGAGGCACCACGCCCAGTTTTTTCCGCAGACCCGGATTTTTATCCGTCACCTCCATGCCGTCCAGTTCGATCCGTCCGCTGTCGGGTTTGATCAGGGAGCAGATCATGTTCAGGGTTGTTGTCTTCCCCGCTCCGTTCGGGCCCAGAAGGCCGAATATCTCGCCCTTCCGGATCTCGAAAGAAACATCCTGGACAGCGGCGATGTCCTTGAATCTTTTCGACACATGGCTGACTGTAAGCATGAGGTTTGCCCGTTCCTCTGATGGCGGGAGGGTCTCAACCGTTGTTGACGTTGTCCGGCTGGTCGAGACGGCCTTCCCGGATGACCTTGAAAGAAACTGTCTCTGCGTTCAGATCGCAGATATTGAAATGGGTCTTGATATCGAATCCCGGATACCGCGCAGCGAAATTCAGGGATGCCGAACCGTAGACGGGATGGGTGTGAATGCGGTGGAAAACCTTCCCGGGCCACATGAGCATTGCGGGCCCCTCGTGGCAGGGATAACCGTTTTTAAACAGGCGGTCCGGAGAGACATCGAAAGAAACGATTCGTCCGTGATCCGGCGTGTCCCCTTCGGCATGGCGGGATCCATGAAGCACCCGCGGATGATCCTCCTCTTTTTGATGCAGGGTCCAGGACATCGAAACCGGACCGACGGGAATCGGAGAAACGGCGCCTCTTTCATGGATCATACGGTACACGGCGGTGATGGATTTCATTGATAAAATGAGGAAAGGGTCGAAGACCACGCCGGGCGCCCTTTTTAAAATGGGAAGGGGGGATGATTCCATAAACACCTTAAAGATCCTCAGATGTCCATTCAGGATTCATGATGCTCCTTTCCCTTTACGTTCATTCCGGCAAAAAGGTTCAGAAAACCGGAGTAAGGATATTCAAACTCCCCGGCACTGAGTTGCCGGGGAATCTTCGATCTGTCAGGAAGAAAACTTTTAGATTCACTCGCTGACCCCGCGGCAAGCCTAAGGAGAATGCGCTCACTGACTCTGAGGCAAAACGCGGAGTCAGCCCTCACGCCGGATATAATAATACGGATGATTCAAATGACAATCAACAAAAAAATGACTTGCATTCCTTGAAAATTTGATTATATTGTTTCTATCAATAGAAACAAACGGCAGCCGTCGCATGAAAATCGGGGAAATCGTCAAAGTGCTTTCGGGAATCAGGGATGAGGCCTCCATGGGCCGTTTTCTGGAAGAGATCCTCACGCCCGCTGAGATTCACGACCTGTCTTTGAGATGGGAACTGATGAAGCGGCTGAAAAAGAACATGCCCCAGAGACGGATCGCGCAGGAATTGGGGATCAGCCTCTGCAAGATCACGCGCGGCGCAAAAATCATCCATGACCCCCGGTCCGTGACCAACAGGATATTGAGCAAGCCATAACACTGTTTTATCCGTATCCATCAGAACAACAAGGAGGAGCCTGATGTCCGAAACGAAAATAGTGCTGTCCGAAAAGGAACTGCCCAAGCAATGGTACAACATCCAGGCGGATTTTCCCAAACCCCTTCCGCCCGTTCTCCATCCGGGAACCGGCAAGCCGATCGGCCCGGATGACCTGGCGCCCCTGTTCCCCATGTCTCTCATCATGCAGGAGGTCAGCCAGGAGAGGTGGGTCGACATCCCGGAGGAAATTCAGGATGTCTACAAAATCTGGCGTCCCTCGCCGTTGGTTCGGGCCAAGAGATGGGAAAAAGCCCTGGATACGCCGGCCAGGATCTATTATAAATGGGAAGGGGTCAGCCCGCCGGGCAGCCACAAGCCCAATACGGCCGTCGCGCAGGCCTATTTCAACAAGAAAGAGGGCGTCAAGCGGATCACAACGGAAACGGGCGCAGGGCAATGGGGGAGCGCGCTTGCCTTCGCCTGCAATCTTTTCGGCATCGAATGCAAGGTGTACATGGTTCGCGTGAGTTATGATCAGAAACCCTACCGGCGCATGATGATG